>DASPOR010000219.1 GCA_035625915.1 Alphaproteobacteria bacterium
CGCCCCAGAGGACATATCCGAAAAGGATTGCCCACAAGAGTGCCGTGTAGTCGAAGGGGGCGACGCGCGCGACCGGTCCGATGGCAAGGGCGCGCGTAAATGCGATTTGCGCCGTGCTGCCAGCAAGTCCCATGCCCCCAAGAAGCACCCAGCCCCCGAGGTCGGGCGCACGCCAGCCGAAGGGCAGGAAAGCGGCACTCACCGCCACCGTCGTGAGCATGTAGTAGAATACGATCGTGGACGCCGGTTCGGTTCGGCTCAACTGACGGATCACGATCGTTGCCCACGCATAAGTTGCGGTTCCCGCGAGGGCCACGAGCGCCGCCGGCGCCAACACGCCCACACCCGGGCGCAGCATGATCCACACGCCGACGAAGCCCACCACCACCGCACCCCAGCGATGCCAACCGACCCGCTCGCCGAGGACGACGAGTGCGAGAAGTATTGAAAAGAGTGGTGCCGCGAACCCGATCGCAACCGCGTCGGCGAGCGCCATATGGCCGTAGGCGTAGAAAAAACATGCAACCGTCGTGGTTCCGACCAGCGAGCGGGTGACGTGCCCGAGGGGGCGGCGCGTGCGAAGCAGCTTTCGTCCCCCACCGCGCGCGATGACCAAAGCCGTGAACGGCAACCCGAAGAGCCCGCGAAAGAACATCACCTGGGCGACACCGTAGCCCTCGGTCTCGAGCCATTTGACCGTCGCATCCATGATCGAGAACAGAAGGACCGAGAAGACCATCCATCCGATCGCAGCGGCGGCGGTGGCGGCCCCCGGTGCCGCCTCCTGTCGCGTCGCCAACTGGTCGCTTGCAACCGGCATGCGATTTCTCCGCATCCAATCCGGGTTTCGCCATGCGGGCCCATCCATCCACGCAGGACCATAGCATGGAGGCACCGGCCCTCTTTAAGCGCGATTTACCGATCCTTCACGTCTCGCCTGTAAGCAGAAAATCGGATCGGCCTGCCCGCGCCGGTGGGTGGCGTGAACGCCGATCTCATGACAAAGGGGTATCGGATGGCGACCTCTCTCCGCGCGGTGCTGGCGGCACTTGGAGTCCTGTTCGTCGCCGCAACGTCGGCGCGCGCCGGGGACCCCGGCGTTTTTGCTGACAAGATCCTTTTCGGCCAGGTCGCGGCACTGACCGGTCCCGCCTCGGCCCTTGGCCTCGGCATGCAGGAGGGTATCGAGGCTGCCTTCACGGAGATAAACGCCCGCGGCGGCGTCAATGGACGACGGCTCGAACTGGTCGCCATCGACGACGGCTACGAGCCGGATCGGACGATCGAGGGCACCAAGAAGCTGATCGAGCAGGACAGAGTTTTCGCCCTCGTCGGCGCTGTCGGCACACCCACGGCCGCGGCGGCCCAACCCATTGCCACGGCCGACGACGTGCCATTCATCGGGCCGTTCACCGGTGCCGGCTTTCTGCGCAAACCCGAACTCAAGAACGTCATCAACGTGCGCGGCTCCTACGGCGAAGAGACGGAAGCCTGGATCGCGCACCTGACCGACGATCTCGGCTACAAGCGGATTGCGATCTTCTATCAGGACGATTCCTTCGGTCGCGCCGGCCTCGACGGGGTCAAGGCCGCGATGGCGAAGCGCGGGATCGAGCTTGTCGCCGAGGGGACTTATCAGCGCAACACCACAGCCGTGAAAACGGCCCTCCTCGAGATTGCGAAAGCCAAACCGGAAGCGGTCGTGATGGTGGGCGCCTATAAACCCTGTGCGGAGTTCATCAAGCTCGCAAAGCTCGTAAGGCTGCAGGCGAAATTCGTCAATATCTCTTTCGTCGGGTCGGATTCCCTTGCGAAGGAGCTTGGCGCCGACGGTGCGGGCGTGATCGTCACGCAAGTCGTGCCGCTGCCCCAGGACACGTCGGTCCAGCTTGTGGCGCAATATCAGAAGGCGCTCAAGGCCGCCATCCCGACTGCCGAGCCGGGCTTCGTCTCGCTCGAAGGCTATATGGTCGGCCGGCTGATTGTCTCGGCCCTCGGCACGATCAAGGGCGAGCTCACGCGCCAGGCCCTCATCGATGCGATTTATCGGACGGGCTCGTTCGATCTCGGCGGCGTCACGCTGACCTACGGCCCGGGCCGAAATCAGGGCATGGACAAAGTGTTCTTCACGGTCATTCAGCCCGACGGCAGCTTTCGGGCGGTATCGAAACTGTCCTGAGCGCTTTCGGGATAATCGAGCGCGATGTTTGGTCGAAATTCCACTGAGGACGCCATGAGCGATAACAGCGCCACCGACCGCACCGTAAAGGCCGATGCTGGCCAGCGTTTCGGTATCGGGCCGCGGTTGTTCATGGCCTTCGGCGCCGCAGCACTCATGACCGTGATCGCCTCGGGCATCGCTTGGATGGTCTTTGGCGGAATCGGGGGTGCGCTTACGGAAGTGACGGGCAAGGGGGTGCCGGCGATTGCGAACGCGTTGCGCCTTTCGCAGGAGGCGTCGGCATTGGCGGCTGCCGCACCCGAGCTCGGTCACGCCGAAAACGAAACGGCACGGCTGCGTAGTGCGACAAGCCTTCGCGATCGCCTTGCAGCCCTCGGCAAGCTCATCGCGACGATCGAGGCCGTCGGTGGGGGTGGCGGGGAAATCGAGGGCATCAAGCGCGCACGGGAGGCGATTGCGGCCGGCCTTGACGCCCTCGACGAGAGCGTGAAGCGTCGCCTCGAATTGGCCGACAAGCGCGCGATCTTGACGCGTGACGTGACGGCCCGACACCAGGCCTTCATCGCCACCGTCGTGCCGATGGTCGACGACACGAATTTCGATCTCGCGATGGCCGGCGGTACCGTGACTGCCGACAGCGGAAAGGCGCTGCAGGTGTTGACGGACGATAGCGGCGCAATGGTCCAGGCCATCCTCGACACGCTTGCGACCGGCGATCTGATGGCGGCATTGCTCTCGGAAGCTACCCACGCCGATCGCAGCGCCAAACTCGACGAACTTGAAAAACGCTTCGCGGACGGTGCTGCCGATCTCGACAAGCGCCTCGGCGCATTGAGCGACACGGTGCTCGGCGAGCGGCTCCACTTCCTGATCGGAGGCCTGGAGGCACTTGGCTCGGGGCCGAACGATGTGTTCAAGGCACAGCATGGGGGTACGGGGCAGGCGACCTCGCCGACCGCTTCCAAGGAAGCGCCAGCGCCCGACAACGAAGACACTGCGATAATCGTCGCGACCGCCCATGACGGTTTTCGCGCCGGCCTCAAACCGCTTGTCGACGAAATGAATCAGCGCCTGAAGCGCAGCACGGATTCGGCCGCGCAAAAATCCCAGGCGGCAATCGACCGGCTCCTGAACGATGGTGTTGAGTCGATCAGGCGCGTGCTCGAGATCCACGCGGACGGCAATATGGTTGCCGGCTTGCTCCTTGCGGGCCTCGACGCAGGCGATGCGGCATCGATCGAACCGCTCGTCGACCGCTTCGGATCCGTGGCCGCACACCTCAGAAGCAACGCCGACGCCCTTGTGCGCTTTGCCGAGGCCGAGCAGAAAAATGCCGCCGGCCCCATCGCCGGCCTCGATCGGGAAAAGGTGAAGCTGCTGCACGATGAAGTCGAGACGTTGCTCGGTTCCGGCGAGGGCGACCACGGTGCATTCCAGCTCCGCCGCTCCGAGCTTCAGGCGGCAGACGCCGCGCAAGCGTCCTTGAGCGCGAATCGCGAGCTTGCGGCGCGATTGAGCACGCAGGTCGAAAGCCTGGTCGCCGCCAATCAACGCGAGATCGACGGCCTTTCGGGGCAAGCGAGCGCGGCGATTGCCGGCGGCGACCGCGTGCTTCTCTTTATCGCCTTCGGCAGCTTGCTCGCGGCGGCCCTCATCGCATGGCTCTACGCCGGGCGCAATCTCACGCGGCGCCTGCGCCGGCTCGCACGCAGCATGAACGAACTTGCGACCGGCAATCTTGCGGTCGAGGTGCCGACCGGCGGCTCGGATGAGATCAGTGCGATGGCCGAGGCGATGCGGGTCTTCAAGGAGAACGCGATCGAGCGGCTGCGTTTGCGCGAGGAGCAGGCCGAGGCCGAGCGCACGGTCGCGGCCGAGCGCACGGCATCCGAGGCGGCACGGCTCGAAGCGGAGCGCAAGGCGATCGAGGCCCGGCGCGAGGCCGAGATACAGGCGATCGCCGAGAAGCGCGCGGCCATGCTGAAGCTCGCCGACGAGCTCGAGGCGAGCGTGATGAGCATCGTCGATCGGCTCGCCCAGGCGTCGAACGAGATGCATCTAACGGCCAAGACCCTGCGGGCGACCGCACAGGAGACGAGCCAAACCACGACCATGGTCGCCGCGGCGTCGGAGCAGGCGTCGGCCAATGTGCAAACCGTTGCTTCGGCGGCGGAGGAGTTGTTCAGCTCGATCGGCGAGATTGGCCGGCAGGTCGGCGAGTCGACCAAGATCGCATCCCGCGCCGTCGACGAGGCCAAGCGCACGAACGTCACCGTCAAGGGCCTTTCGGACGCAGCACAGAAGATCGGCGAGGTCGTGGACCTCATCAACGACATCGCGGGCCAGACGAACCTGCTCGCCCTCAACGCGACGATCGAGGCCGCGCGCGCCGGCGAGGCCGGCAAGGGATTCGCCGTCGTGGCGTCGGAGGTGAAAGCGCTCGCCAACCAGACCGCCAAGGCGACCGAGGAGATCGCGAACCAGGTCGGCGCCATTCAGCACGCGACCGGCGACGCCGTGGCCGCGATCCGCACGATCGACGACACCATCACCCAGATGAACGCGATCGCCACATCGATCGCGACTTCGATCGAGGAGCAGGGGGCGGCGACCCAGGAAATCGCCCGGAATGTCCAGCAGGCGGCAACCGGCACGAGCGACGTTTCGACGAATATCGTCGAAGTGACGCGCGGCGCGGGCGAGACCGGCCAAGCGGCCGAGCAGGTGCTCCACTCCGCCGACGCGCTCTCACAGCAATCCGAAAACCTCAGCCGGCAAGTGCGCAATGTGCTCGCCGAAATCAGGGCGATGTAGCGCCAAATCCTGCTCTGCGCTCGGTTCGCTTTGCACTCTGGCGCGGGGCCGAAGCCTCCCCTAAGATCGCGCATTAGTTGAATCGACAGGAAGCTCATATATGATCGCGCGTGTGAGCACGGTCGCCTTTCAGGGTGTGGACGTGCTCGACATCGACGTTCAGGTCCAGATGGCGAGCGGACTGCCCACGTTGTCTCTCGTGGGCCTGCCGGACAAGGCCGTGGCCGAATCCCGCGAACGAGTCCGTGCCGCCCTCGGTGCAATGGGCCTCGCACTCCCTAGCCGGCGCATCACCATCAATCTGGCACCGGCCGACGTCCTCAAGGAGGGCAGCCATTTCGACTTGCCGATTGCCCTCGGCCTTCTCGTTGCGATGGAGGTGTTGCCGAGGGACGAGATGGCGAACTATACGGCCCTCGGCGAGCTCGGGCTCGACGGCGCTTTGTCGGCCGTGGCGGGCGTCCTCCCCGCGGCAATTAACGCGTCAGCCCGAGGGCGTGGGCTGATCTGCCCCGCGGCGCAGGGTGGCGAAGCGGCATGGGCGGGCGAGCTCGAAGTGCTCGCACCCGCCGACCTCATTGCACTCGTCAACCATTTCAAGGGCACGCAAGTACTCTCGCGGCCCATACCGCGCGTGGCCGACGGACCCGCCAGCTATCTCGATCTCAGGGACATAAAAGGCCAGGAATCCGCAAAGCGTGCCCTCGAAGTCGCGGCCGCCGGCGGGCACAATCTCCTGATGATCGGGCCACCCGGCTCCGGCAAGTCGATGCTCGCGGCTCGCTTGCCCGGGATACTGCCGCCGCTCGATCCGGCCGAAGCGCTCGAAGTTTCCATGATCCATTCGATCGCCGGCCAACTCGCCGAGGGCAAACTGATTCGCGCGCGGCCGTTCCGCGATCCCCATCACTCCGCGACCTTGCCGGCCCTCGTCGGCGGAGGGACGCGAGCGCGCCCGGGCGAAATCTCCCTCGCCCACCACGGTGTGCTGTTCCTCGACGAGTTGCCGGAGTTCGCACGCCAGACGCTCGAGGCATTGCGCCAGCCGATCGAAACCGCGCGCGCCACGGTTTCACGCGCCAATCATCACGTGACCTATCCCGCACGATTCCAACTCGTCGCCGCGATGAATCCGTGCCGATGCGGCCATCTTGACGATGCCTCGCTCGCCTGCGCCCGCGCCCCCAAATGCGCCGCCGAATACCAGTCGAAGATTTCCGGCCCGCTCTTCGACCGAATCGATCTCCATATCGACGTGCCCGCGGTGACATCCGCCGACCTCAGCCTACCCCCACCCGCCGAAGGTTCGCCCGAGGTCGCCAAGCGCGTGAATGCAGCGCGCGAGCGGCAGCGGCAGCGCTATGCGGGCCGCGAAATCGGCGGGCAGCCGATCCGCTCGAACGCGGAAGTGGATGGGCAACTCCTCGAGGAGGTCGCAGCACCCGATGCGGAGGGCCGGGCACTTCTCGACAAGGCGTCGGAGCGGCTGAAGCTCTCGGCGCGCGGCTATCACCGGGTTTTGCGCGTGGCGCGCACTTTGGCGGATCTTGAAGCCGCGCATAAAGTGCAGCGCATCCATGTAGCGGAGGCGCTTGGCTACCGGCGCATTGCCCTCGGGAGATGAGTCGAGTCGTCGATATCGCACCCAAATCCCTGCATTTCGCGATCGCCGAAGTCATCCAGCGTCACAACAATGCCCGGGCTACTTAATAAGTTCCGCTAGGGTGTCGAGGACGATGGGAGATTTGAAAGCGCCGTTGTGATCTGCGCCGGGAACGAGTTCGAAGCTTGCCTGCACATTGCGCTTTTGCAGGTTCTCTATGTATGTCCTGGCAAAATACGACCCCGTGTTCGGATCGTCCTCCCCGGTCAATGCGATGACGCGCACGGGAGGACGGACCGAGTCCAGCCATTTTGCGGGGTTCTCGCTACGGGACCAAGGATTCTTGCGACCGTTCGCGCGCCAGGCGACGAGATCGCAGGGGCAGGACACCAGCAGAGCGGCATCGACCAGCCCAGGCATCATGCCCAGCAGATTGGCCGCTGTGGCGGCTCCGCCCGAATGGCCCACGACGACGACCCGCTGGGGATGGTAATGCTGCTTGAGGCGCTCGATGGCCCCGCCCACGATCTCCATATTGTCTTTGGTGTAGTTATCGGAGCGGCCGTAGTTGCTGCCGTCCGATTGCCGGCCGTCTTCGTCTTCATAGCCCGGGCGGATGAGCCCGACGTTGAGCACGCCTTCGGCGGCGAAGCGCTTCGCTGCTTGTTCGGCGACCCGGTAATGCGAGGTGGCCGGGCCGCCGCCGGAGGTATCGCCGTGCAGCCAAACCACCAGCACCCTGGGGTCCGTGACGTTGCCGAAGCGCGCCATCACAACGCATTCGGATTCGCCTCCCGTAACGGCATGCTCGAAATCTTCGGGGCCACACGGCGTCGCGTAGGACTGGGAGGCCGAGGCCAGAAACAGCAGAAAGCCGCACAGCCATTTGCCGCGCATAAAGGTCTTCCGTCTATTGCAACGCCTTACGCTTCTAACCGCCTGTAGGGTTTTGGTAAAGCCGTTTCGGTGAACGATTCCCGCGGTGCTCGGGAGAAAGGTTCGGTCTCCGTCTTCGGCGGCACGCTCCCCGGCGCTGGAAAAGTCGGCGGCAGCGTGGAGGTGAGGCTCGTTACGCGACCGGGATTGGCCGGTTGCCGGGCGCACCGGGCACTCGTCGAGTATCTCAAGAGCGCCTCACCGAGCTTTGGCTGGTTTGACCTTTCGTGGGTACCGCCGCGATGGCGTTCTCCGTGACATGCTGCAACCTTCGCGGGGCACACCACGCCGCGCACCGCAACGGAGCACGGTATAGTGCCCGGCATAAGGAGGTGCCGCGTTATGCGATACGAACTCTATTATTGGCCGACCATCCAGGGCCGCGGCGAGTTCGTCCGTCTGGCGCTCGAGGAAGCCGGTGCGGCGTATGTCGATGTCGCGCGGGAGTCCGAAAAGCAAGGTGGCGGCATGGCGGCCATGCTGCGCCTCCTCGACGGCAAGACGATCGAGCGGCCATCCTTCGCCCCGCCTTTTCTGCGGGCGGGAAAGCTCATCATCGGTCAAACCGCCAATATCCTGCTTTATCTCGGCGATCGTCACGGCTTGGCGCCGAGGGCGGAGGCCGGTCGGTTATGGGCCAGTCAGCTCCAGCTCACCATCGCCGATTTGGTGCAAGAGGTCCACGACACGCACCATCCCATATCGAGCGGCCTTTATTACGAGGACCAGCGCGCCGAGGCGCGGCGGCGCGCGGGCGATTTCCTGCAATCGCGTGTCCCAAAATTCCTCGGCTATTTCGAGCGCGTGCTGAACCGCAACCCCTCGGGCGACCGCCATCTCGTGGGAGCAAGGATGACTTACCCCGATCTCTCCCTCTTTCAAGTCATGGCGGGCTTGCGCTATGCCTTTCCGCGCCGCATGGCCCGCCTCGGGAAAGCCTATCCGCGCGTTCACGCCTTGCACGACCGAGTCGCAGCACGTCCGCGCATCGCCGCCTATCTCGCTTCGGATCGCCGGATCGCGTTCAATGAGCAAGGCATCTTTCGCCAATATCGAGAGCTTGATAGCGGGGAATAGGGTTGATGTCGATCGCGCTCTCCGCCATCTGTTCGGCGAACGTCACTTCGGCGGAGCGATCATCCGGCCGAGGGGCCGGCCGCCGAAAATGTGAATGTGGAGATGCGGGACCTCCTGATTTGCATCCGTGCCGTTGTTGGCGAGGATGCGATACCCGCCCTCATCCAGTCCCTGCTCGCGCGCGATCGAGCCGACCGCGCGAAAGAGCGCCGCAATCTCGCCGTCGCTCGCCTTGGCGGAGAAATCGGCGAGGTTGACATAGGCGCCCTTTGGAATCACGAGGATGTGCGTCGGCGTTTGCGGCCTGATGTCATGGAAGGCGAGCACGTGCGCGTCCTCATAGACCTTCTTGCACGGGACCTCGCCGCGAAGGATGCGGGCAAAGATGTTGTTATTGTCGTAGGCCATGCGCGATTCTCCCGCTATGCCTTGTTGAGGCGCGCACTCTTCTCCTCGATCCCCGACGTGTTTTCGCGCCGTGCGAGTTCGGCAAACACATCCTCGGGCTTGACGCCGGTCGCCGACCACAGGACGAGAAGGTGATAAAGGAGGTCGGCACTCTCGCTCACCACTTCCGCAGGTTTTGCCTCGACGGCGGCGATCGCGGTCTCGACCGCTTCCTCGCCGACCTTCTGAGCGATCTTGCCCATGCCGCGATGGAAGAGGAGTGCGGTGCGCGAAACCGCCGGGTCCGCGCCCTTGCGGCTTTCGATCAGGGCAAAGAGTCGCGCGAGGATCGTGTAGTCGGGGGCGCCAGTCATCGTCGTCACCTCAAATCGCCGTCTCCGCCCGCCCGCCAAGGCCCGCCCCCTCCTTGCCTAGCAGATTTCCCGGACGCGGTCACGTCGCGAAGCGCCGACATCGAAGGCGTTGAATCAGGCCGCCTCGATCGGCACGTCGCGCACCGGAATGCCGTGGCGCCGGAGCGTCGCCTTGGCTTGCCGGATAGTGAATTCGCCGAAATGGAAGATCGAGGCCGCGAGCAGGGCCGAGGCATGGCCTTCCACGACGCCGGCGACGAGGTGTTCGAGTGCCCCGACGCCACCCGAGGCGATCACGGGTACGCTGACGGCATCCGAGACCGCGCGTGTAAGTGCGATGTCGAAGCCCTGGCGCGTGCCATCCCGGTCCATCGATGTCAGCAGGATTTCGCCCGCCCCATGCTCGACCATGCGCCGAGCCCATCCGACCGCCTCGATTCCCGTCGCCCTGCGCCCGCCATGGGTGAAGATCTCGGATCGACCGGGCGCCACGCGCTTGGCATCGATGGCGACGACGATGCACTGGCTGCCGAACTTGTTCGCGGCTTCCTGGACGAATTCGGGCCGGCTGATTGCCGCCGTGTTGAGCGACGCCTTGTCTGCTCCGGCTAGCAGCAGCTTGCGAATATCGTCGACGCTGCGGACGCCACCGCCGACCGTGAGCGGCATGAAGCATTGTTCGGCCGTCGCCTTGACGGCGTCATAAAGCGTGTCCCGATTCTCCTGGCTTGCCGTGATGTCGAGAAAGGCGAGTTCGTCGGCACCCTCGCGGTCGTATAGGCGCGCCTGCTCGACGGGATCCCCTGCATCGCGCAAGTCGACGAAATTGACGCCTTTGACGACACGGCCATCCTTCACGTCGAGACAGGGAATGATGCGCACCTTAAGCATTGGGATCACGCCTCAAAAAGCCGCAATGCAGCACCGAGATCGAGACGGCCATCGTAAAGTGCGCGCCCGGCGATGACGCCCGCGATGCCGTCTTTCTCGTGCGCCTTGATCGCCGCGAGGTCGTCGAGCGACGATACCCCACCCGAGACGATGACGGGTGTCGCGATCGCGCGCGCAAGTGCCGCAGTCGCCGCAACATTCGGCCCTTCGAGCGCACCATCGCGATCGATGTCGGTATGGACGATGGCCGCTACACCGGCATCCTCGAACCTCCGCGCCAAGTCCCCGGCGGATATGTCCGACGTTTCCGCCCAACCCTCAACTGCGACCTTGCCCGCGCGTGCGTCGATGCCCACGGCGACGCGGCCGGGATAGGCCTTGCACGCCTCGCGCACGAGTGACGGGTTACGCACCGCCGCCGTGCCCAGGATGACGCGGCGCACGCCGGCGGCGAGCCACGCATCGATCGTCGCCATGTCCCGGATGCCGCCGCCAAGCTGCACCGGAATCGTCACCGCCCGAAGAATGGCGCGGACGGCGTTTTCATTGACCGGCCGGCCGGCGAAGGCGCCATTCAGATCGACGATATGAAGCCATTGACTGCGGCACTCGGCGAATGTCCGCGCTTGCGCCGCCGGATCGGGATTGTAAACGGTTGCATCCGCCATGCGTCCGCGCAGAAGACGCACGCATGCGCCGTCCTTGAGATCGATCGCGGGGAACAAAATCATGGCCGCCAGCGCAGGAAATTCGCGATCAGGCGGATTCCATTCGCCTGGCTCTTGTCGGGATGGAACTGCGTGCCGACCATGTTCTCGCGGCCGATCATGGCGGGATAGGATTCGCCATATTCGACACGCGCCAGGATGTGCGCTGGATCGCCGCCCGCGAGCGCGTAGCTATGGACGAAATAGACATCGGCGCCGCTTGAAATTCCATCGAGCACGGAATGTTGGCGCTCGACGATGAGATCGTTCCACCCCATGTGGGGAATCTTGAGTTTGGCGTCACGGGGCGTCATAGGCACGATGTCGCCGGGGATCCAGCCGAATCCTCGGTGGGCCCCGTGCTCGAGCCCGCGCGTCGCCATCAACTGCATGCCCACGCAAATACCGAGAAACGGGCGACCCTGTTCGATAACGGCTTCCTCAAGCGCTTCGCGCAGGCCTGGGACCTTTACAACACCGGCGGCGCACTCGGCAAATGCACCTTGGCCGGGCAGCACGATCCGATCGGCTTCGAGGACCGCGCGTGCATCGGATGCAACGCGAACGTCGAGCCCGGAGGACAAATCGGCCGCAGCGCGCTCGACAGCCTTTGCCGCGGAGCGGAGATTGCCGGAACCGTAATCGACGACGACGACGCTCATTGCGTCCTGCCTGGCATGCTTCAGCAATCCAAGGGTTGGGAGTCTAACCGACGAGGGCGCTCACAGCTTGCCTTTCGTCGATGGCACCGCATCCGCTTGACGCGGATCGATCTCGATCGCGTGCCGCAGGGCGCGGGCGAGGCCCTTGTAGCAGGACTCGACGATGTGGTGGCTGTTGTCGCCATAGAGATTCTCGATATGGAGGGTTGCCCCTGCGTGCTGGGCGAAGGCCTGAAACCACTCCTTGAAAAGCTCCGTGTCGAAATCGCCGAGCTTCGGGCGCGTAAATGCGACCTTCCAGATAAGGTAGGGGCGGTTCGACACGTCGATCGCCACCCGCGTCAAAGTCTCATCCATCGGAATAAGGGCGCCGCCGTAGCGGACAATCCCCTTACGCTCGCCGAGCGCCTTTGACACGGCTTGCCCGATGACGATGCCGGTGTCTTCCGTGGTGTGGTGGTAGTCGATATGGAGATCGCCCTTTGCGCGCAGGCTCAAATCGATCAGGCTGTGCCGCGATAATTGTTCCAGCATGTGGTCGAGAAAGCCGATTCCGGTCGATATCTCATAACGACCTGAGCCGTCGAGGTTGACGCTCGCCGTAATGTCGGTTTCGCGCGTCTTGCGCCCGATGGTCGCCTTGCGCATGGTTGGCTCCTTGTCGACGCCCTTTTAACAGGAAGTCCAATAACCTGCCAGCCATCCCCACCACCCGCGCATGCTACCCGGCAATCTAGGAGGGATGGCTGGCGAGAGCCCGCACCGCGCGCTCGGCTGTTGCGGCAATCTCCAGCCATCCCATTTTCTCGTCGGGAAGATCGATGAACGAGAGGGGTGCGCCGATCCTGACCATGATGGCGCTGAGGCGCGGGAACCGGCGCTGGGGCGACAACGCTTCGAAGGCTCCGTCGATGTGACAGGGGATCACGGGGATCGCCGTGCCCGCCACGAGTCGCCCCAGCCCAGGCTTGAAAGGTGCCAGGACCCCGTCCCTCGCGCGGGTACCTTCGGGAAACAGGATGTAGATCGATTGTCCCGCGACAAGGCGGGCGCGCAGCTCGACGAGCTCGGCCACGCGGACCTTGCGCCGCCAGAGCGGCAGCGCGTTGAGCGCCAATGCCGCAAAGATCGAGATCGGCAGGTTGTCGAAGAACGTATCGCCGGCGGCGATGGGAAAAATGCGATTGCATTGGCCGAGGGGAACGCAACTGCTCAGCACGATCGCATCGAGGTGGCTCGTGTGATTTGCGATGAGAACGTAGGGCGCCGATTTCGGCAGATGCTCGCGGCCCACGACACGAACACGGTGCGCCGCTTTGAGATAGGCGCGGCTCAAGATCGACCAGGCCAGATGAACAGCGCCGCCGAACAGTCCCGCCTCCCGCCGCAAGCTGGACAGCCGGGCGCGGGGGGAGAGGCCGAAATCGGTGGCGGTGTCGAACTTCCAGGGCTTCACAGCAGCTAGCTCCAGGCGATGATCCGCGTCTGCTGATCGAGACCGAATCCGACGAAGTAGCCGATGTAGTGAAACGCCGAGGGTGCGACCAGGAGAAGGCTGTTGGCCCGGTCGAGGATGCCCCCATGCCCGGGAATGACAGCGCCCGTATCCTTGATGCCGATGTCCCGCTTGATCGATGACAGCATCAGATCGCCAAGTTGACCCGCGATGCTGACGATGAGGCCGAGGCCGAGCCTGTGCCATGGCTCCGCCATGGGTGTGCCCTGAAACACGGGGCCGGCGACGATCGCCACGAAACCCGTCGTGACAAGGAGCGCGCCAACGGCACCGGAAATCGTTTTGTTGGGACTGGTATTCGGGAGCAGCTTCGGCCCGCCGAGCGATTTGCCGACGACGTACGCAGCTATGTCGTTGACGGCGACCGCCATCAGCAGCATCAGGACGATCGGGCGATAATTCCAGTCGTTGGCCATGTAACCGAGATGGGAAAGCGCACCGCCAAAAAGCAGGAATGCGAAAACGCCGAGGGCCACTCGCTGTATGTAGCCCTGCGGGCGGTCGGCGGGAATCGAGACGACGGCGATCACGCCAACCGTAAGGGGAAACAGTGCAAAGAACAGACCGTACCAGTGGTCGACCACGGCGAAATTGATGACGACGATGCCGAGGACGACGCAGGCGCTGATCGAGGGCGCTCGAAAAAGTCCCGTGGCGCGGGCGTATTCGCTATAGCAAAGCAGCCCGAGCACGCAGAAAACGACGATTGTCCAGAGCGCACCGAGCAATATGGGAACGACGACCGCAAGCACGATGCCGAACCATGAAACCGTGCGCATCCAAAGCTCGCGCCGCAATGGCCCTTCGATCACGCGCGACCAGCTCAATATTGCAATAACGGCTGCTGCCAGCACGAGGGCCGACAAAATGGCCACGGTGAACCAAAGTGTAATCGGGCTGTCGAAAGCGTGTCGCCAACCCCAAAGCCGTTCGCCGGTCACGACGCGCCGCGCAATGCTGCGTCGATTCGCCGGAGCCGGCGCAGGAAAGTGACGATGCCCCCGATAATGATCAGGTAAAACGCGAATGTCACGGGTGTGAGCCCGGTGGTGTCATTGACGGATCCTTGCCGCGGATCGAATACTGCACCGTAAAGTGCAACGAGTGTCACCACGAACATGCGCTGCTGCTTTGCCATCGGCCCGCAGAACTCTTGCACACCGGCCGTGACTTTGCCGACTGCCCGCACGTAGGCGGTGCCGACAGCGACGAGGGCGGCGGCGTAACCCAGAACGGCGTCCCCACCGCTTGCGTAGCCGAGGCCTATCAGCACCGCCGAATCCGACACTCGATCCGGGATTTCGTTGAACAGCTCGCCGCGCTTCGATTCGGTCCCCGTCGACAGGGCGACCATGCCATCGAGCATATTCGCCGCCAGTCGGAGTTGCACGAGTAAGGCCGCCGCCAGCCATATAGCCCAAGCAGCACTGGGCCACTTGCCGGTCACCGCCAGGAATACGCCGGCACCGATCCCGAATGCCATTCCGAAAAGTGAGATTGCGTCGGCGTTGATACCCCGACATCCGAGCCAATTCGCGAGCCGCCGGGAGACCCGCCACTCCCGCGCGGCAATCGGGCGCCGGTCGATTTTGTCGCTCAAAGCGAACGTCTCTGCCGTTCAAAGCGTTGTTTAGTAGGCTTATATTGAAATCGATTCTAGCGCACAAGCGCGCCGCGCGAGTACCGGCAGCCCTGCGCCGTCAATGGGCGTTTGACCCATGGGGCGAGATGCGATAAGGCAAGCAAAACGGCTGATCAGGCTGCCCGACGGGGCCTGTTTCAAGGGGGAAACGCCCATGGCCATGACCGAGCGTCATTTCGCGCCCGGCGAGATCATTTATCGCGAAGGCGACAAAAGCGATTTCGCTTTTTTCATCAAACGGGGACGGGTCGAAATTCTCAAAAACGAGGCCGGCGGCGTGCGCCAGGTTACCGTCATGGGAGAAGGCGAGATATTTGGGGAAATGGGCGTGGTGCTGGACCAGCCGCGCTCCGTTACCGCTCGCGCGCTCGATGACGTTTCGGTGCGCGCCGTCAGCCGCTCGAGTTTCCTGCAAGCCGTCGGCCAGCAGCCGGATATGGCGCGCTCGGCACTTCGCTCGCTCCTCGCACGCCTCCATCAGGACGACTGAGCGTCTCGCCGTTCGTGTTGTGGTCCCAACGCTTGAGTCCAAATCATTTTGTTGGAACCACAACAAATGTCATTGAGTTTGGCGGTGTTCCGGGCCGAGCGCGCGGGACGAACCGTCGGAGTCGGAAGACTGGGCGTCGCCCTTGACCGGGCGTTTGGGATAACCCACATGGACGGGGACTGTCCAACATGGCTTCCACCATCCATCGAGGCTTCATGGCCGAAGACGACAAGGGCCTTTGGCACGGCACCACGATCCTGTGCGTGCGCAAGGGCGGGCACGTCGTCATCGCTGGCGACGGCCAGGTGAGTTTTGGCCAAACAGTGCTGAAGTCGAATGCGCGCAAGGTTCGTCGCTTGGGCGACGGCTCGGTGATCGGCGGCTTTGCCGGTGCGACCGCCGACGCCTTCACGTTGTTCGAGCGGCTCGAGGCCAAGCTAGACCAGCATCCGGGCCAGCTTACGCGCGCTTGCGTCGAACTCGCCAAGGATTGGCGTACCGATCGTTACCTTCGTCGCCTCGAGGCCATGATGGCGGTGGCCGACGCCAAGACCTCGCTCATCCTTTCGGGCAACGGGGACGTACTCGAACCCGAGGACGGCCTCATTGGCATCGGCTCCGGCGGTGCGTACGCGCTCTCGGCGGCGCGGGCGCTCATCGATCGCGGCGACATGGACGCCGAGGGGATTGCCCGACGTGCGCTCGAGATTGCGGCCGACATATGCATCTACACCAATCGTAACATCACGATAGAAAGCCTATGAACCCGCGCCCACCCACACCCGAAAGTGCGAGCCTCACGCCCCGCGAAATCGTCTCGGAACTGGACCGCTATATCGTCGGACAGCAGGACGCGAAACGCGCCGTTGCGATCGCACTCCGCAATCGATGGCGCCGCCAGCAGCTCTCCGAGGAAATGCGCGAGGAGGTGTTGCCCAAGAATATCCTCATGATCGGGCCGACCGGCTGCGGCAAAACCGAGATAGCGCGGCGGCTCGCACGGCTTGCCCAGGCGCCGTTCCTCAAGGTCGAAGCGACCAAGTTCACCGAGATCGGCTATGTCGGCCGGGATGTCGAGTCGATCATGCGCGACCTCGTCGAGATTTCCATTGCGATGACGCGGGAACGCCGCCGCAAGGAAGTATCGGCACGCGCCGAACTCGCGGCCGAGGAGCGCGTACTCAATGCGCTGGTCGGCGAGAACGCGAGCCAGGAGACACGGCAAAAATTCCGCAAGATGCTGCGCGATGGACAGCTCAACGACAAAGAGGTCGAGGTCCAGGTCCAGTCGAGCGGTGCGGGAACGATGCCGACATTCGATATTCCGGGCATGCCGGGCGCGCAAATGGGCATGCTCAATCTCAATGAAATACTCGGCAAGGCGTTCGGCGGCAGCATGCGGCCGCGGCGCATGACCGTCGCCGAATCCCATGAGGTCCTGATGGCGGAGGAAAGCGACAAGCTTCTCGATCAGGACAAACTCGTGCGCGAGGCGATCGCGGCGGTCGAGCAAGGTGGGATCGTCTTCCTCGACGAGATCGACAAGATCACGGCGCGCTCCGACCGCGTGGGGGCGGACGTAAGTCGCGAAGGCGTTCAGCGCGATCTCCTACCATTGATCGAGGGGACGACCGTCGCGACCAAGCATGGCGCTGTCAAAAGCGATCACGTGCTCTTCATCGCGTCAGGTGCGTTTCATATGGCGAAGCCCTCGGACCTGCTGCCCGAGCTTCAGGGACGCTTGCCGATCCGCGTCGAGCTCAAAGCACTCGGGCGCGACGACTTTGTCCGCATCCTGACCGAACCCGAAAATAGCCTTATCAAGCAGTACAAGGCGCTGTTGGGGACCGAGGAAGTATCGCTCGACTTCACGGAGGATGCCGTCGCCGAGATCGCGGACATCGCGGCGGACGTCAATCGCGGGGTCGAGAATATCGGCGCGCGACGCCTTCACACGGTCATGGAGCGCCTGCTCGAGGAAATCAGCTTCACCGCGACCGAGACGGCTGGCCAATCGATCACGATCGACTCGGCCTACGTGAAGAAGCACGTTGGCGATCTTGCCAAGAACGCCGATCTTTCCAAGTTCATTCTGTAGTGCGCCGCTCCGCCAGCGTGAGCGGAAAATCGACACAAATTTTATCGCCCCCTCGCCGCGCGATCATTCGCGGGCGCCGAAAATTGCCGTGCCGACTCGCACGTGCGTGGCGCCGATCCGCACGGCGATCTCGAAATCCTCGCTCATGCCCATGCTGACGAGCGGCAAGCCGCAACGCCGCGCGAGTGCGGCGAGATTCCGGAAGAACGATTCCGGGGCGTGGTTGTGCGGCGGGATGCACATGAGGCCGACGATCGGCAACTTGTAATCCTCGCGGCATGCGGCGAGGAAGGCCGGCACGTCGTCGGGGGCGATACCCGCCTTCTGGGGTTCCGAGCCGATATTGACCTCGATGAGGCAATTCGGCCGCCGATTCTGCGCTGCCATTTCGCGCGCCAGCGCCGCGGCGAGCTTCGGGCGGTCGACGGTTTCGACCACGTCGAAAAGGGCGACGGCATCCTTGACCTTGTTCGTCTGCAGCGGGCCGACGAGATGGAGTTCGATGTCGGAAAACGCCTTGCGCAATGCCGGCCATTTCGTCTTGGCTTCCTGCACGCGGTTCTCGCCGAAGACGCGGTGGCCGGCTTCGAGTGCCGGGCGAACGCGCGCGGCGGGATGCGTCTTGGTGACGGCGACGAGCGTAACGGACTGCGGAGCACGTCCCGCAGTCCTGAGTGCTGTCTCGATGCGCGCCTGGACGGCCATGAGGTTAGCGCGCACATCCACGGCGGCGGGCGATTCACTTTCGGCCATGACAAATTCCTCTCGCGAGGGCGCTATTCGCTCGTGCGCGAAAAAGACAAGGCCCGTTCCACATAAGCGATGATGTCGCCGACGCATTCGTCGACGCCACGGTCGCTGGTGCGCACGGCGAGTTCAGGAGTCTCGGGCGCCTCGTAGGGCGCCGAGATGCCCGTGAAATCCTTGATTTCGCCGGCGCGCGCGCGTGCATAAAGGCCCTTGGGATCGCGCTGTTCGCATATCGCCAAATCGGCGTCCACGTAGATCTCGTGAAACTTTTCCATGGCCGCACGCCGCGCGCGCTCACGGTCGGTGCGATAGGGCGAGATGAACGCGGTGATGCAAACGAAGCCTGCGTCGGCGAAGAGGGCCGCGACTTCACCCACGCGGCGAATATTCTCCGCGCGATCGTCCGCGGTAAAGCCGAGATTGGCGTTGAGGCCGCGACGCACATTGTCGCCGTCAAGCACGTAGACGTTGTAACCTTTTGCGAAGAGGCGGCGCTCAACCTCCATGGCGAGCGTCGACTTCCCAGCACCGGACAAGCCGGTCAACCAGATCACGGCGCCGCGATGCCCCGCCCGGGCCTCGCGCGCGGCATGGCTCACCCGGTGCACGACTTCGGTCACATTGGTCGATCGAACCGTGACAAGCTCGCGCTGGTCCGGATAGCCCTGCATGCCGATCGTGCCGCCGCCGACCGGGATATACCCATCGAACAGCACGAATCGGCCGGTTGCGGCATTATCGAGAAAAGGATCGAGCGCGAGGAGACCGCGCGCCCGTAAGATCACTTCGGCCATCGCGAAGCGTTCGACCTTGTCGGATTTTGTCGTCGAAAGATCGGTGGGATCGACCACACGCTCTATTTCCTGCACCGTAACAGCCGTCGCGAGAGTATGAAGCTTGAGGGTATAGCGCGCCCCGGCGCGAAGGGGCTCGTCGCCGAGCCAGAAAACGCGGCCGTGAAAGACGTTCGTCTCCATGGGCGGCTTCAGGATGTGGCTGATCACTTCGCCGCGCTCGATGAAGGTTTGATCGTCGAGGGTAACGCCGATCGATTGCCCAGCACTTGCCTCGAAGATCGGACCCGGCACATGCCAGCCTTCAATCGACTTTACCTTCGCGGTTTTGTTGGAGGGCGAGAAGAGCACCGTGTCGCCCACGCCGAGCCGCCCGCTCTCGATTCTTCCTGCGATAATGCGGCGAGCATCGAACTTGTAGACATCCTGAACGGGGAAACGGAGCGGCAAATCATGTAAGGGTGGGGAAGGCTGAAGCGACTCGATCGCCTGAAGAAGGGTGGGTCCCGCGTACCAACTCATGTCGCGGGTCGGTGCGGTGAGATTGGCGCCGGTTCGCGCCGACACGGGAACGACGTGAGCCGGGACGATGCCGATGCCCGCCAGATAAGCCCGGTAGCCGGCTTCGATGCTCGCGTAGCGCTGCGCGTCGCACCCGATCAGATCCATCTTGTTGACCGCGACGACCACTTGTCGAACGCCGATGAGCGAGAGAAGGTAGCCGTGGCGGCGCGATTGCTCCCTCACACCCTCCTCGGCATCGATGACCAGCAGCGCCGCGTCAGCCGACGCCGCACCCGTCACCATGTTCTTGAGGAATTCACGATGACCCGGCGCATCGAGCAGGAGAAAATGGCGTGCCTCTGTCGTAAAGCGGATATGGCTTACGTCGATGGTAACGCCTTGATCTCGCTCCGCTTGAAAGGCGTCCGTCACGAAGGCCCACTCAAAGGGCATGCCGCGCCGACGGCACATTGCCTCGACGGCTTCGACCTTGCCTTCGGGAAGCGAACCGGTTTCGTGCAAAAGCCGGCCGACGAGTGTCGACTTGCCGTGATCGACGTGCCCGACGATGACGAGGCTCAGATGGTCGCGCACCTTGCCCTCGGGCTTGCGGCGTTCCCGTCGGCTTGCCATCACATATATCCGTCGGCGCGCAACCGCTCGAACGAGTCCTCAGCTTCGTGATCCATGGCGCGACCGCTGCGCTCGGCAATACGTGTCGTCTCGAGTTCTGACACGATCTCTTCGATCGTGGCGGCGTTGCTTGCGATGGGATGCGTGATGTCCTTGTCGCCGAGGGAGCGATAGCGTTTGCCGCTTCGCGCGAAATATAGCTCCACGACGGGAATTCCTTCGCGTTCGATGTATTGCCAAACGTCGAGTTCTGTCCAATGGAGGATCGGGTGGATGCGTAGATGCGTTCCCGGGGGCACCTCCGTCATGAACTGACCCCAGAATTCGGGCGGCTGATTTCGGAAATCCCACTGCGATCCCTCGCCTCGAGGGCTGAACACTCGCTCCTTGGCCCGTGTCGCTTCCTCATCCCGGCGAATGCCGGCGAAGATTCCGCCGAATCTCCTTTCGGCCAACACCTTTTTGAGGCCGGCCGTCTTCCGCGCGGCGGAGCGCGCAGCGAGCGGGAGGGTCGAGTCCATCTCTTCAAGGGGTGGGCAATCGCCGATGATGAGATTGAGGCCCCATTCTCGGGCATAGCGATCGCGGAACGCGTACATTTCGGGGAATTTCCGGCCCGTATCGATATGCAGCAGAGGAAACGGCACGTGGCCGAAAAACGCCTTCTTCGCAAGCCATACCATGACATTCGAGTCTTTCCCGAGAGACCACAGCATAGCCAGATTTGGAATTCGGCTGAATGCCTCCCGAATAACGTAAATGCTCAGGCTTTCGAGTTTGTCGAGATGGGTCATCTTGGCTGGCGGCGGCTCGGCTCTTGGGCGTTGATCATCGGGCGGCACCTTGCCTAACTCAAGCACGGGCCTGTTGTAAAGGATCACAAGGCTATAATATGGCCTCGCTTTTCCGGCTCCCCGCGGTCGTCGTCGGTTACAGCGGTCCGATTCAAGGCCGCTCGAGGCCGGGTACCACACTAGGAAATCCGCCCGCGATGCGGTAATAGTGCGCCGCGGAATTAAAGGATCGGAATGGTGTTGAGCGGGATGTCATTGCGTTTGGCGAACGGAAAGTGTTGCCAGCGCACGCACTCGGCCTGGCGCCTGGTCGCGTCCGTCATGCTGCTAGCCGCCGCCTTGAACGGCTGTTCGCTTTTCCAGTCCAACAAAGCGCCCAAGAGCGAGACACCCGGGGACTCGGCCGAGACAAACGTTTCCGGGGACACTGTAAAGCAGAAAACGCCGAGCTTGCCGGCGTTCGCCAAGGACGTCGACACCACGATCGGCCAGCGCGTCGGCGTCAATCGCTTCCTCTGGCAGGGTGCGCTCGATACCGTGTCGTTCATGCCGCTCGTATCGGCGGACCCGTTTGGCGGCGTCATCATCACGGATTGGTATGCCCCGCCGGAGACGCCCCAAGAGCGATTCAAACTCAATGTCTTCATTCTCAGCCGGGAGTTGCGGGCGGATGCGGTGCGCGTCGCGGTGTTCCATCAGAAACAGACGGATGGGCAGTGGCAGGACATGCCAGCCGAAGGGGGGACCGCGACCGATCTCGAAGATACGATTCTCAGCCAGGCGCAAAAACTTCGGAGCCAAGCGCTTGGAAACGGCGAGGGTAGTTGAGAACGTCGCGTGGCTGGAAGACCGCCCCGGATAACGACGCCAAACCTCCATCTTTGGTTAAATCCCAATCTTTGGCTAAATCATCGGGTGGCGAATCCGAAAATCGCCACATTTGGGTGCGGGAGCGTGAGCGAATTTCGGATGCTAGGCCACGTGAGGAATACGTTGTATCGAGTGTGGTATTCGGATTTGAAGTTCCTAAAACGCGGATGCCGTCGAAATGACAGGAACTTCAAATCCACCGCACGAGTGTGGTATTCGGATTTGAAGCTCTTAATCGCGGATGCGACCAGAATGCCAGGAACTTCAAATCCCTCACACTAGAGAGCGCCATGTCACGCTATAACCACAAGGAGACCGAAGCCAAGTGGCAGGCGATCTGGGCTCAGCGACGATCCTTCGAGACGCGCGAGGATCCCTCAAAGCCGAAATATTATGTCCTCGAAATGTTTCCCTACCCCTCGGGCCGCATCCACATGGGCCATGTCCGCAACTATACAATGGGCGATGTCGTCGCCCGCTTCAAACGCGCCCGAGGCTTCAATGTGTTGCACCCCATGGGATGGGACGCGTTCGGGTTGCCCGCGGAGAACGCCGCGATCGAGGCGAAAATTCATCCCGCTAAATGGACATACGCCAACATCGATCAGATGCGCGCGCAGCTCAAGCTCATGGGGCTATCGCTCGATTGGAGTCGCGAGGTGGCGACCTGCGATCCGGCTTACTATAAGCACGAGCAGAGGATGTTCCTCGATTTCTTGAAAGCCGGTCTCGCCTATCGCAAGGAGTCTTGGGTCAATTGGGACCCCGTCGACATGACGGTGCTGGCAAACGAGCAGGTGATCGATGGTCGCGGATGGCGCTCTGGTGCCTTCGTCGAGCGGCGGAAACTCAACCAGTGGTTTTTCAAGATTACGCATTTTGTCGGAGATCTGCTCGACGAACTCGATCGCCTGCCCCGCTGGCCGGAAAAAGTACGCCTCATGCAGCGGAACTGGATCGGCCGCTCGACCGGCGCGCGCGTGACGTTTGCGATCGAGGGACGCACCGACTCGATCGAAGTTTACACGACCCGTCCTGACACGCTTTTTGGCGCGAGCTTCCTCGCCCTATCGGCAGATCATCCGCTCGCCGAGGCGATTGGGTCGGCGGACCCATCGGCCCGCGATTTCATCGAGGAATGCCGCCGGCTCGGAACGAGTGAAGCCGCCATCGAGACGGCCGAGAAAAAGGGGTTCTTGACACGTCTTAAGGCGCTCCATCCGCTCGGAAAAGATTGGCGGCTTCCCGTCTATATCGCCAACTTCGTCCTCATGGAGTACGGCACGGGCGCCATTTTTGGGTGCCCCGCGCACGATCAACGCGATCTGGATTTCGCGCGCAAATACAATCTGCCGGTCATGCCGGTCGTGATTCCTCCGGGTGAGGACCCCAAACGCTTTAGCATCGGCACCGAGGCGTATGCGGGCGATGGTATTTTGGCCAACTCGGAATTTCTCGACGGGCTTTTGGTCGAAGACGCGAAAAAGAAGGTCGTTGCGCGGCTCGAGGCCCTCAAGCACGGGCGCGGCGAGGTGAATTTTCGTCTCCGGGATTGGGGGGTCTCGCGGCAGCGCTATTGGGGCTGTCCGATTCCAGTCATTAATTGCCCGACTTGCGGGACGGTGCCCGTTCCGGTGAAGGACCTCCCTGTCACACTGCCCGACGATGCGACGTTCGACAAGCCCGGCAATCCCCTCGAGCATCACCCGACCTGGAAGCACGTGGCATGCCCGACATGCGGCATGCCAGCGCTGCGGGAGACGGATACGTTCGACACGTTCGTCGAATCGTCATGGTACTTCGCGCGGTTCTGCTCACCCAAAGCGGTTGGTCCGGTCGACCGTGCGGCCGTCGATTATTGGCTGCCGGTCGATCAGTATATCGGCGGGGTCGAGCACGCGATTCTTCACCTTCTTTATTCCCGCTTCTACATGCGGGCGATGCGAGGAAGCGGGTACGTTTCGGTGGACGAGCCTTTTGCCGGATTGTTCACGCAAGGCATGGTTTGCCACGAAACATACCGAAGTGCCGACGGACGCTGGCTCGCACCGAGCGAGATCGCGCGGAACGGGCAAAACGTCGCCGTCGAGGCGGCGACGGGCGAACCTGTCACCATCGGCCGCTCCGAAAAGATGAGCAAATCGCGCAAGAATACCGTCGACCCCACGGAGATCATCGGGAGCTATGGGGCCGACACGGCACGCTGGTTCATGCTCTCGGACTCGCCGCCTGAACGCGACATGGAGTGGACGGCCGAAGGTGTCGAGGGCGCATGGCGCTACGTCAATCGCCTGTGGCGCGCGGTCCATCAAGCGAAGCAGGCGATGGCGGCCTCGGATGCGGTGCGCCCGGCGACATTCGACGACACCGAGCAGGCCACGCGCCGCGCGATTCATAAAACCATCGACGGTGTTACCCACGATCTCGACCATTTTCGGTTCAATCGAGCAGTGGCGCGCGTTCACGAGCTTAGCAACGCCTTGGCGGCAGTCACCGGCGACGGCGAGGGTCAAGACTGGGTTCGGCGCGAAGGCTACGATGCGATTGCAAGGCTCATCGGGCCCATGATGCCGCATCTGGCCGAAGCGCTTTGGGCGGCCCTGGGCCACGCGACGCTGCTCGTTGACGAGCCCTGGCCGGTCGCTGACCCGATGTTGCTGATCGATGACATGGTTACGATCGCGGTGCAAGTGAACGGCAAACTGCGCGCGACGGTCGACCTCCCCCGCGACGCCGAACATGCCGACGCCGAGCGTGCCGCACTCGCCTTGCCCGCCGTGGTCAAGGCAATGGACGGCCGAGCGGCACGGCGCGTCATCGTCGTTCCCAATCGGATCATCAACGTCGTCGTTTGAACGTGCTGAACGGATCGTTCGCGAAGACATCGGCGTTAAGCAGCTTGTCGTCCGGCGGCGTAATCGTGGAATTGAGCAGACCGTGAAGATTCCGCCATCGCGTATCGAAGGCTTCGTAGCCCGACCCGATCCGGGTGCGCGCGCGATCTTGGTCTACGGACCGGATGCGGGGCTCGCGCGTGAGCGCGCGGAACGGCTCTGCCTCTCGGTCGTCCCTGCGTTGAATGACCCCTTTCGCGTCGTCGAGCTGAGCCCCTCGGTTCTGCGCGACGACCCGGCGCGTTTGGCCGATGAAGCCGCGCAGATTTCGATGATCGGGGGGCGGCGGGTCATTCGCGTCCGCGACGGAACGGATGACATTGCGGAACTCTTCCAAGCATTTCTCGGCTCACCCGTCGGCGACGCGCTTGTGGTTGTCGATGCGGCCGATTTGCCCGCACGATCGAAATTGCGGAGTCTATTCGAAAGTGCAAGGAATGCCGCAGCTCTGGCCTGCTATGCGGATCGCGAGGAGGACATCGCGGCAGTGGCGCGGCAAATGATCAAGCAGGCGGGACTTACGATCGCCCCCGATGCGCTCGAATGCCTCGTCGGAGATCTCGGCGGCGACCGTCAGATTACACGACGGGAAATCGAGAAGCTTTTGCTTTATGTCGGCGCCGGCGCGACGCAGGTGCATCTTGCGGACGTCGAGGCTTGCGTTGGTGATTCGGCCGCGCACTCGATCGAAGGCGCACTTGCGGATGGAAGTCAAGAAGCCGTCGTGCGCGCACTAGCCCGCGCCTTCGCAGAGGGAGAGTCGGCGGTTGGCGTGGCTCGGGCCGCTCAGCGCTATTTCCAGCGGCTTCATTTTGCGGCGGGGCAGATCGACCGCGGTAAGAGCATCGAGCAGGCGATCGGCAGTCTAAGGCCGAAGCTCTTCTGGAAATTGCGGGACGGGGTCACGGACCAGCTCCGAACCTGGACGTCTCGCCGAGCGGCAGAGGCGCTCGAGCGGCTGACGGCGGTGGAGCTCGCCTGCAAAACGACCGGCATGCCCGATGAGGCGATCGTCACGCGATGTTTGCTTGAACTGGCCAGTGCCGCCGGCCGTCAGACACGAAGGGCCTAGGCCGGATTTGAAGTTCCTAAACCTTGCTGCCAGCGAAATATTAGTAACTTCACATCTACTACACTACGAGTCTCGGCTATTTCCGGATGACACGGTGAGACGCTGGACGAGATCGTCCAGCTGGCCAAGATTATCATAGCGCACGGTGACGTGCCCTTTGCCACCGCGATCTTCAATCGAGACCTTTAGACCGAGTTTGAGCGAAAGGTCGTGCTCGAGTGCCCGCGTGTCCGCGTCTTTCTCCCGCGGCACCGCGGCACCCTTTTTGAGTCGCGCGGTGTTGTCCTGCGCTAGTTTCTCCGTTTGCCTCACATTCAATCCGCGCTTGACGATCTCATGGGCGAGTTCCACGGGACTTGCGACGTTGAGCAGCGCTCTGGCGTGACCAGCCGTCAAATCTCCGCGCTCGAGCAAATCCTTGACAGGCTGCGGCAATCCCAGGAGCCGCAGCAGATTCGCCACGTGACTCCGGCTCTTGCCGACCACCCGCGCGAGATCCTCCTGGGTATGATCGAACTCTTCCATGAGCCGCCGGTAGCCCTCGGCCTCTTCGAGAGGCGTCAGATCCTGGCGTTGGATATTCTCGACAAGGGCAATTTCGAGCGCCTCACCGTCGCTCATGTCGCGGACGATGACGGGCACTTCGTGAAGCTGGGCCTCTTGCGCCGCGCGCCAACGTCGCTCGCCGGCAATGATCTCGTAGCTGGTTGCGTCGTCCTGGAGCGGCCTCACGAGAATGGGCTGTAAAATGCCTTGGGCTTCGATGGAACGGACCAGGGCGGCCATCTCTTCGGGATCGAAGCGATGACGAGGTTGAAAACGGCTTGGTTTAAGGGCGCCCGTGGGCAGGTGGCGCGGCGGGCGCAGCCTTTCCAAGGTCGCCTGGTCTTCGGATTCGGAGCCCAGCAGTGCTGAAAGGCCGCGTCCCAGGCCCCGCCGCTTGCTGTCTTGAGGCGTCATGCGCGCGCCCTAACAGGGTCTGCATTGGCGCTTGATTGAGTCGATGCGCCGGATGCCGGAAAGATGCCCTCGCGTCTCAAAATTTCGCCCGCGAGATGCAGGTAGGCTTGAGCGCCCGTGCACCGAAGATCGTAAAGCAAGACCGGCTTACCATGAGACGGCGCTTCGGAGACACGGACGTTGCGAGGGATGACCGTGCTGTAAACCTTGTCGCCAAGATGACCACGGACATCCTGCGCGATCATTTCACTCAAGCTATTGCGTTTATCGAACATGGTCAACACAATACCTTGTAGCTCAAGCCGCGCGTTGAATGACCTCTTCACGCGTTCGATCGTTCCCAGGAGGTGGCTGAGTCCCTCCAGCGCATAGAACTCGACTTGCAAGGGGACCAGAACCGCATCGGCAGCGACCAGGGCGTTGAGAGTCAGGAGGCCCAAGGCCGGCGGGCAATCGATCAAGATATAGTCGTAGGGCACGTTGGCGGTCGCGAAGGCGTCGTGCAGGTGATATTCGCGACGGGGAGAGGCGACCAGCTCCAGTTCGGCGCCCGTAAGATCGAGGGATGCAGCGACCACCTCCAAGCCGGGAATGCCTGTCGGCAAGACGGCTTGCTCGAAGGGCAAACCGTCCATCAGAATGCTGTACGAATTTAGTCGGCGTCGGGCTCTGTCAATCCCGAGTCCTGTGCTCGCATTGCCCTGAGGATCGAAATCGATCAGCAGGACCCGCTGCTCAACGGCCGCAAGCGCTGTTCCCAGGTTTATTGCGGTCGTGGTCTTACCGACGCCGCCTTTCTGGTTAGCGATTGCGAGGATGCGGGGTCGAGACCGGGGAGTAATCTGCCTAACGGAAGCTGTTGGGTGCGGCACGCGATATCTCCCCTAGCCTTAGTATTTTGCCCGCCGAATCCGTATGGCTGGCAATGACCTCGATCCGCATATTCCATCGTTTACACGCTGCGGTCAATTCTTCTTCCACCTCTTTACCCTTCAGAAATAGGCAAATCCCGTCGGGCGCCAGTATCGGGACCGCATACGACAAAAGTGTATCGACAGGCGCGAGGGCTCGTGCGGTCGCCACGTGAAAATTCATACCTGAGAGCGTTTCAGCGCGCCGCTCGGTGACAATGGCAGTACTGTGAGTTCGTCGAACGACCTCGCGGAGGAAAACGCATTTGCGCGAGTCCGATTCGCAGAGGGTGACATCAGGGGCGCCGAATATCGACAGCACGAGCCCCGGAAAACCGGCGCCGCTTCCAAGATCGATGATTGACCGCACCGACTTCGGCAAAAAACGAACTAATTGGGCTGAGTCGAGAACATGGCGGCGCCAGGGATCGGCTAAAGTGCTTTTCCCGACGAGATTGATCGCGTTTTGCCATTTCCGAAGCAGCGCGACGTAAATTTCGAGCTTTTCGAGTGTTTCACGTGAAACATCTATAAAGTCCCGAAGCGATTCGGCTGTCATGGGTCGCCAGCCGCTCACCCTTCTACCTTCGAGCGAATGCACTCGGACCTTTCGCACGCATAGGATTGATGTCGTTGTTTCACGTGAAACAATTTAGTCTGATCACGGACGGGCCAGTCGCGCCTCGTTTGGTGGATTTGAAGTTCCTGTCATTTTGGTGGCATCTGCGTCTAGGAGCTTCAAATCGGAATACCACACTAAATTCAAAATATTCCTCCTGTGGCTTAGAACCGGAAATTCGCGTGCGGCCCCGCTCCCCCAAATGGCGAATTTCGGATTCGCCACACTAGCGCACTTTGACATTTGCTGCGAGGGCCGATCTTTGCTCTACATCATTGCGTTGGGGGCCCTTGCGGACGTGCCGCAACAGCGCGGTGAGCGCAGCGGGCGTTATGCCCGAAATCCGCCCCGCCTGTCCGAGGGTACGTGGCCGCACGGCCGCAAGCTTTAGCCTGACCTCGGCCGAAAGCCCGCCGACTCGGTCATAATCCAAGTCCGGCGGCAAAGTCAGCGACTCGTCTCTTTGAAACGCAAGGATGTCCGCTTCCTGCCGTTCAAGATAGCCTGTGTAGCGCGCGTCGATTTCAAGCTGCTCGACCACATCGGGCCTCAGACCTCGCAACTCCGGCCAATGCACCGAAAGGCCCTCAACGGTCTGGCCGGGATATCGAAGCAAATCCGAAACGCTTCGCCACTTTCCATCTAGATTGACGTCAAGGCCCTTTTGTTGAAGGGCTTTTGGAAATGCCCCCAATCGGCCGACCAAATCCCTCCCCGACTCCAGGGCCATGCCCTTCAGCGCGAACGCCTCGGCGCGCCGGGACCCGACGCAGCCGAACTCAACGCCCACCGGCGTCAGTCGCAGATCGGCATTGTCGGCGCGCAACAAAAGCCGGTACTCCGCCCGGGATGTGAACATGCGATACGGCTCCGCAGTGCCCAACGTCACCAAATCGTCAATCAAAACGCCGACATAGGCCTCCGCCCGGGTTGGAACGAAGGGCTCGCCACCGGAAACACTGCGCGCCGCATTCACCCCCGCGACAATGCCCTGGGCTGCCGCTTCCTCATAGCCGGTGGTGCCGTTGATCTGCCCGGCGAGGAAGAGATTGCGAATGCGGCGGGTTTCCAGGCTGGGCTTAAGCTCGCGCGGGTCGACGAAATCATACTCGATTGCATAGCCCGGACGAATGATCTCGGCGCGCTCCAATCCAGCGATCTTGTGGACCATGGCTTCCTGTATTTCCTGCGGCAGCGAGGTCGAAATGCCGTTCGGGTAGATCGTATGATCGTCAAGACCCTCCGGCTCAAGAAAGATCTGGTGCCGCTCTTTATCCGAAAACCGGACAACCTTGTCTTCAATGGAAGGACAATACCGCGGGCCGACGCCTTTGATTTGGCCTGAGTACATCGGCGAGCGGTGCAGATGTTGCCGTATCAACTCGTGGACGGCATCGGTCGTATATGTGATATGACAGACCGTCTGGGGGGTGGTAATTTCACTCGTGAGAAATGAAAACGGCACTGGTGGGCGGTCGCCGTCCTGAACCTCGAGGTTTTTCCAATCGATTGTCCGGCCATCCAATCTCGGCGGCGTTCCGGTCTTCAAACGCCCAAGCCGGAAACCAAACCGCTCAAGTGTTTTCGACAAGCCGACCGAAGGTTCCTCGCCCACCCGTCCCGCTGGATATCGCTCGCGTCCTACGTGTATCATTCCACGGAGAAACGTACCGGTTGTTATAACAACAGCACCCGCGCGTATTTCGCGAGCATCAGCGAGAACGATACCCGCAATCCCAGCCAATCCGTCCAGAACCACATCCTCCACGGCTCCCGACTCGATGGTCAGATTTTCGTGGTCGCCAAGGATCGCCTGCACCGCCATGCGATAAAGCTTCCGGTCGGCTTGCGCCCTCGGGCCACGCACGGCCGGCCCCTTGCTCCGGTTCAGCATGCGGAACTGGATGCCGGCGCGGTCGATGGCGCGGCCCATGATGCCGTCCAGGGCATCGATCTCGCGCACCAGATGGCCCTTGCCCAGGCCCCCGATGGCGGGATTGCACGACATCGCCCCGACGGTTGCGAACCGGTGGGTCACCAGCGCCGTCCTGGCGCCCAGGCGCGCGGCG
>DASPOR010000220.1 GCA_035625915.1 Alphaproteobacteria bacterium
AGGCCGCACAAATCGATCGCATCCTGATCCAAACGCAGTTGCTGCAACGACCGCTATTCCACCCCGAGGGGCACGCATGACCGGGTGTTGGCGATTGAGCGATGTGCCGGAATGAGACGTTTTTCTCGGTCTACGGGTGCATTCGCGCACCCTTGGTGATCTTGTCGACGATCTTCTTGTCGTCGCGCAACGCCAAGCCGACGCCGGTCATCTCGTCCGGGCGGTAGCGCTTCACGGCAGCACGGTTCGCCTCGTCATGGCCGGTCTTGAACATATCTTCGATGTAAAGCGACAGGCGGACTCCGCGCTCCATGGCCCTCCGATAGATGGCCCGGAGTGCCGCCGCATCCGCGGCGAGCACGATCACCGGCTGAATGACCAGCGGATTATAGGTGTTGCCCGCGGCATCCTCATAGGCGGCGCCGATGAGACCCGCCGCACGACCCACAATGCCGCTCGTCAAGAAAGCCGTGACGTTCAATTTCTGCCATACGGCGAGATCGTCGCGCACGACGATTGCGATCTTCGTGTCGAACATTGCCGTTCAATCGACCGGTTCGAGCATGACGTTCGCGTTGCCGCTACCCGAGGACTGGCCGTAGGGACCGTATTGATGGCCGACGTAGCGCCGATCCTCGTCGAGGCAACCGAGCATCGTTGCGATGTTCCGTCCGCCCATTTCGCCCACGACAGCCTGCGTGTAATCGGGAAACCAACGCTTCGCTTCGCCGATGCGCCCTTCGAGGAGCATGGCGATGAACTCCCGGTCGTGTTGCTGGCGCTCTTCGGTCGGCCAGAGTTCCGGGCCGCGCACGAGCTTGTGCGTGAAGCTGCAGCTTGCGAGGAATGCGACCTTGCGGCCGGTCTTCTCGGCCGCGCGTCGGACCGCGCCGCCCACTGCCATCGACTCCGTGAGATCGGCGCTAACGACCGTGCCGATCAGCACGATCGGCACCTCGCCCTTCGGATCGAGATAGTGCGTCGGCACCCACGAACCATAATCCCATGCGAAATGCGCTGACTCGTTCCTGTTGCAGGGAAAGCCGAGCGCTTTGACTTCGTCCACGAGGGTGGCGCCGAATTCGGGGTCGCCCTTGTAGGCATAGGGCACGCCGTCGATGAGATCGGGCGCTTCGTCAGCCACGCAGCGCCCTCTATGCTCGCCTTGGCAGGTCACGTACCAGTTGAAGGTGCACACCCAATGCGCAGAGTTGATGACGATGACGTCCGGCTTCGCCGCCCTCAGGGCATCGCCCATCCGGTAGGTACCCTTGATGAGATCCTTGACGAAGGGGGGCGCCTTCTCCTCGATCCCCATGCGCGGCGTGTGCGGTACGACGCCGGCGCGAACGATCCCGCCCGTCATGAATTCCCTCCTTTGGAACGACACGCCACCACACCGCCCGAGCGCTTAGTCGCCGAACATGGCGATGCAGTCTATCTCGACATTGACGCCCTTGCGGTGAGGCGTTCCGCCGACGCAAGTGCGCGTCACTTTTTCACCGGCCAGAAATTCCCGGAACACCTCGTTGAAGCGCGGGAAATCCGCAATGTCGCGCAAGGTCACTCGCATATTGACGACGTTTTCGAACGTCGCCCCCGCCTGCGCCAGGATGTGATTCAAGTTGGTCAATGTCTGCCTCGTTTGCGCTTCGATATCGCCCTGGATCACGTCTCTGGTCGCGGGGTCGAGCGGCCCTTGGCCCGAGACGAAGAGCGTATTGCCATAGCGGATGGCCTGCGCAATCGGCGAAGCCTTTGCCTTGTCCGTAAATCCCGTCGTCGGTGCATTTGGCGAGGTGATGATCGTTTTCGGCATGGGGTGCTATCTCCCGGTCGTCACGGATCGAAGCGGGCAACGATCTCGCGCGGCACGGGTATTGCGCGCAAGCCCGCCGGTCGGCTCTTGTCAATGACGGTCCAGGCGCGAAGCTCATGACCCTCTACGGCGATCTCGCCCTTGTTGCGGATGTGATGGCGCACGAGAAACGTCCTGCCGCGCCATTCCTCGACCCAGCTTTCGATCTCGATCGTCTCGCCGAGGCGACACGGGCGCTTGAAATTTGCCCCCGCATCGAGGAGCGGCACGCCGTTCCAATCGTCCACGCCGAACATCCGGTCCCAATCGAGTCCGACCGCGCGAAACATCATTTCGGTGCATCGGTCGAACCATTCGAAATAGCGCGGATAGAAGACCAGTTGCGCAGAATCGCAATCGGCGAAATTGACCATACGCGTCTGGACCGAGCGCTTCATGCGGCCTCTCCCTTGAGGAGCGCCTCGGCGCGCTGGCGGAGCAGGAACCGTTGCGCCTTGCCGGTTGCCGTGCGCGGAATCGCATCGACGAAGCGAATCCACTTGGGACATTTGTAGACCGAGAGGCGTTCGGTGAGTAGGGCAGTGATGCGCTGCTCGAGCACAGAAGGCTCGAAGCCTCCCTCCGGTCCGACCGCGAAGAGTGTGAGGCGTGTAAGCCCATCTGGATCAGCCGTGCCGACGACGACCGCCTCGCGCAGCGGAAGTTCCGTCAGCAACAGTTCCTCGATTTCCGTCGGGCTTACCCATTGACCCGAAATCTTGAGGAGGTCGTCGTGCCGGCCCTCATGGAACCAGTAACCGTCGACATCGACGCGATACATGTCGCCGGTACAAAACCATTCTCCGCGGAAGGCGGCTTGGGATTTCTCCGGCTGATTCCAGTACATCGCCGCTCGGGAAGCAATGCGCGCCCAAAGAATTCCCGGCTCCCCGGGTGGCAGGGGCCGGCCATGCGCATCCGCAAGCTTCGCGTCCACCCCTGCTGCCGGCTTACCCGACGAGCCTGGCCGAATGGCGCCGGGATGATTGGAGAGCAACATATAGATGGTCTCGGATGTCCCCATCCCGTCCACGATCTCGCGTCCCGTCGCCTGCCGCCATCGCTGCCAAAGGCGCTCCGGCAGCCGTTCGCCGGCCGAAACGAAATGCCGCACGGAACGAAAGCCTTCGCCCGTCGCCACACCGGCCTCGAGCAGATTGCGGTAGATCGTGGGCACCGCGAAAACGACGGCCGGCCGGTGGCGTTCGACCGCTTGCGCCACGACCTCCGGTGTGGGCCATTCGTCGAGAAGAACCACGGTCGCTCCGAGTCGAAAGCCGCCGAACAACGCATTGCCGAGTGCATAGGCGAAGAATAGCTTCGATGTCGCGAACAAGCGCTCGCCCGCGCGCACGCCCAGCGTCCCACCCACGTGGTCGGCGGCGTTGAGCACATCCCTTTGAACGTGTACCGCCGCTTTCGCCGTTCCGCTTGTCCCCGACGTATAGATCCAGAATGCCATGTCGTCGGGGGCGCGGTCGACGGCGTCAAGCTTGGGCGATTGACGGGCAAGGAGCGTCGACCACGAATCGCAAGGCGGCGTTACATCGTCGATCACGACCAGGTGCGGCGGCGTATCGAGTTCTCGCTCGACTTGGCGGTAACTTTGAGCGAACGCGCCCTCGACGATGAAAACCTTGGCTTGTGTGTCACGAAGGTAGAACAGGAGATCGCGCGGTGACGCGCGAAGATTGATCGCAACCGCAACAGCGCCGATCTTGATGGCGCCGAGGTAGCAAAAAACGAAATCCGGCGAGTCGCGCAACATGATCATTACGCGGTCGTTCGGCGCGACGCCGAATGTTCGCAACGCGTGCCCGACTCGATTGATGCCGCTCGCTACGTCATCGTATGAGTACGCGCGATCGCGAAAGATGAGGGCGGCATGGGCGCCGAGACCCGCTTCGAGCGCCGGCATCACTAGCGATTGAGCTGCGTTCATACTCTTCCCAACGGCAACGGTCGTCGCGGAATCACCGTTTGACCGATTGCTTGCTGGTTGCCTAGCTTTGCTTCGACTGTGGCATGCGACCCCAAGGGGCGCAAGAGGAAGGGCGATCGGCAACGAGCGATGCGAGCGAAGGCGTCGCCCGCATCATGCTTAGGGCTGCCGGTCGCGTGAATTCGAGTTGCGGCGGATGAGCTTGGCCAGGAGGTAATCGATATTGTCGGCACCTATTGCGTCGAACTGCGTGAGAATACGCTCGATCACGCGCTGGCGGTAGCGCTCGGACCTTCCGTCGTGGACATCGAGTTCGGTTTGCTGAACAACGTCGATGGCGGTCGCGAAGGCGTGAAAGAGCTCCGCCGGCAGGGCCGCTTTTTCATAGATCGCCTTCAAACCGCGCATGCCCTTGTCGTAGACGAGCGTTACAGCGTTCTTGAGCGGGAGTGCCGCCAGCACCGCGATACCTGACTGGAAAAAGAGCGTGTCGCCCATGCAAAGGGCGCGCAGAAGCAGTGTCGGCGTCAAGCGACCGCGAGCGTGAAGCTGGCGCACGAAGCGATCGAGGTCGCCCATGCCGCTATCCCAAACGATACCGAGGGTTGCGCGCTCCCGGCTGAATTGGATGAGGTCGCTTACAGTGTCTGGACCCAAATCCTGCGTTGCCATCAGGTGTTGTCGAAGACGCTCCGACACGATCGCAACGAGGCGCTCGGAAACGGTTGCGGGCAAAGCCGAACGGAACGCCAGTCGCTGCTCGATCGTCTCGCTCTCACCATAGGCATCGAGAACCTTCTGGAGGTCCGCTTCGCCGAGTTCGGCGCCAACGTTGCTCACGAGCTCGGCGACAACGTCGCGATTCTGGCTTTCGACCAGTGCATGCGCGACGGGTGCCGAGACGCGCCGCCGGCGCGCCACTGCGATCTGCCGTGGCGGCTCATTCAAGGCAATAAGGGCGATGAGATCGGTGTCGGTCAGCACCTCCGAGCTTTCGATGATAGGAAGTGCTACGACGTCGACGTCGCGCGCAAGCGCAAGAGCGATCTCGTGTGGGACGAGCCGGCTCTCCCTGAGCTGCTCGGAAAGGGCCCGGCGAACCACGAGCTCGGCATCGCGCAAGAGGGTGCGAAAAATATCCTCCGCGATGGCGCGTTCCCGGGTCGTGAGAATACCGTGACGATACTCGCCCGCGATTTTGCCGGCCGCCTTGGCTCGGGTCTCAGCCGTGCGGTCCGATATCAGTGCTTCGAGGTCGGCCTTGGATAATCGCTCGGTCATGCGCTCTCTTGGCGGCTGCGGCGGGGCCCTTCGCCGAATTCCGCCTCTGCATTGTCGGTGTCACAGCATGAAGAAAAGATTAACAGAACGCATAAGCGACCCAATCGATGCCGCTCCAGCGGCTGGCAGGTGCCGCGAATAAAAAATGCGCGCGGGCGGTCTTATTCCCCGGGGGTGGAACCTTCCCAGTGTGGTATTCGGATTTGCAGTTTCTAAACGCGGATGCCACCAAAATGACGGGAACTTCAAATCCACCACACTAGGCAATCCTCGATCCGATCCGATACACCGCTCAAGAGGCTGTTCTCCATGATGAAATGCATTGCCTGGCCGCCGACGATCGCTGCGGCGACGTTACTTTTATCCATAAGCGCCCAAGCGGCCGGAGACGCGGATAAAGGTGCTAAGGTCTTTGCGCGTTGCAATGCCTGTCACACCATCAATGCGGGCGATCCCAATCGGGTTGGACCGAACTTTCACGGCCTTTTCGACCGGCAGGCCGGCAAAGCGGCAGATTTCAAATATTCCGACGGGCTCGCCAAGGCCGATTTCAAATGGGATGACGAAAAGCTCGTAAAGTGGCTCGAGAACCCTCAGGCATTCATCCCCGGTGCGCGCATGCAATTCAAAGTTCCTAACCCGCAGGATCGAGAGGACGTAATCGCTTACCTGCACAAGGCGACGCAGTAAGCTGGCCCCGTTTGCTTGGCGAAAGCCTCCGGCGTGGCTTTGAAGTTCCTAAACGCAGAAGCCACCAAAACGACAGGAACTTCAATTCCACCAGACTAGCGGCGGCTTCGCTTGAGGGCGCCGAGGACGCGCTGCATTTGCCCGTCGACGGCGATTTCGACGGCCGAGGCAACTTCGAGGCGGCGGTCCTCGAAGACATCGACATTCGGATGCCTTCGCTGCCATTCGGCCACCGCTCGATCTCGTTCGAGCAGCAATAGCTCAATCTGCGGGCGGAAGAACCGCACCATAGCGGTGATCCAGCGGTTGACCGGCCAGGACGGCTGGGCAAGTTCGATTTCGAAACGATCGAGCATCGCGATTACATCGCGTGCCGCATACCACACCTCGCCCGTGACCCAGCGATTGGTCGTGAACAGTTGGACAGGATTACCGCGATTGTCCATCGAGATTGCGACGAGATGGCCCAGGGCCTCGTCGGGCTCCGGCGGCGGCACGAAGCCGCGAACGAGCGCGGGTCGCACGCCCTTCGGCATGCCCTTTTGCCTCAGAAAGGCGTGAAAGTGGCCGTGCTCGCCCGGTCGCTCGCCAGCCGGATGGGCGTGGTAATAGTACTGGGCATGGGATTCGAAATCGTAGACGTCGCCTTGTGGGTAATGGGTCCACTCGTAGAACGTACCTTGCGCGCGCAGAACTTCTGCGACGATGTTATCGCCCGATTTGGCAAGAACTCGGCGGCATCGCTCGACCTCTTGTCCGGCCTCGGCCATGGCTGAGAGGTCGGCGCGGGGCATGCTTGAAAAATCGAGTAGCCGGGCTCCCACGGCCCGGTCGAGGGGTAGGGCGCTTGCGCCCGCTCGGCTTTGCGTGCCGATTCTTCGCATGGCGATATTCTATACGGAATCGCAGGCCATGCTTAATCCGCTTACGCCATGACGGATCCAAGCACGGCATCGACCGCGGTACCGAGACGGTCCACGATCTCCTCGACCTGGCCTCTTTCGACGATGAAAGGTGGTGCCAACAGGACGTGATCGCCGGCTTTGCCGTCGACAGTACCCCCCATGGGATAGCACAACATCCCCCGCGCAAAAGCCTCGGCCTTGATGCGGGCATGGATCTGATGCTTCGGCTCGAACGGCCGCTTGGAGGCGCGGTCCTCGACCAGCTCGATCGCCCAGAACAATCCGCGCCCGCGAATATCGCCGACGTTGCGGTGGTTGCCAAAGCGCTCCAAAAGTGATTTTTCGAGAACCGCTCCCATTCGATTGACGTTCTCGACCAATCGATCGCGCGCCATAACCTGCTGGACGGCGAGTGCGGCGGCGCAAGCGACGGGATGGCCCATATATGTGTGGCCGTGCATGAATGCTCCCGATCCTCCGGCGATCGCGTCGTAGATCTTATCCGCGACGAGCATGGCCCCGATCGGCTGATAGCCCGCACCCAGGCCTTTCGCCATTGTCACGATATCGGGAACGATGCCCTCTTGCTCGAACGCATAAAGTGTTCCGGTACGCCCCATGCCGCACATCACTTCGTCGAGGACGAGGAGGACACCATAGCGCTCGCAAATCTCGCGAATGCGCTTGAAATAGCCCGGTACCGGCGGCACGGCGCCGATCGTGGCGCCGACGACCGTCTCGGCGACAAAGGCCAAGACCGCGTCGCGCCCGAGTTCGAGAATCTTGGCTTCGAGCTCGTTGGCGACGCGCGCCCCATAGGCATCATCGCTCTCATCGGCGCGTTTGCCGCGGTAGGCGAAGCAGGGCGAGATATGCTGAATGTCGATCAGCAATGGCTCGTATGCCGCTCGCCGTGCCCGATTCCCCCCGGCGGAAAGGGCGCCGAGCGTATTGCCGTGATAGCTCGACCAGCGGGAGATCACATGCTTGCGCTGCGACGCGCCGATCTCGATCGCATACTGGCGCGCGAGCTTGAGGGCGGCCTCCATCGCTTCGGAACCCCCCGAGACAAAATAGGCATGGCCCAATTCGGCGGGAGCCTTGGCCACGAGATGGTCCGCAAGTTCTTCTTGTGGCTGATTGGTGAAAAAGCCCGTATGCGCGTAAGCGAGCTTGTCGAGCTGATCCTTGATCGCCCGGGTGACTTCCGGATGGCCATGCCCGAGACAGGACACCGCAGCACCACCCGATGCATCGACATAGCGCTTGCCAGTGGCGTCGAAGAGATAGATCCCCTCCCCGCGTACCGCCGTGGGGAGTGTCTTTTTTGTTTGTCGCCCGAGGACGTGGCTCATAATTCCTCCCTCGCCGGATTGTCGCCGCAACGGCATGGCGCGCCACCCTAGCAAGCCGGACATCCAGACGCCACGGCGCAAATGCATGGCGCCGGATGCGCGGAATCACCGGGGAAAATAAGCTGTTGTTAACTATATCGTGTGCACATTATGTCGTTTTGGAAATTGCAAGCTACTGATTTAATTGAAATTTCCCCAGGCGATGGGGGACGCGGCCGAGCGTGTTGGGACTGTGTAGGCAACATGGCTGACCTTTCATTTCAATCGGAGCTGATGGGTGCGGCTTTCGGCTGCGCCGGGCTCACGGTTGCGATGATTTATCTCTGCGTGCAACCGGAAGCGGACCGCTCGGCCCGTTTCTGGACGGCCGCCTTTGCCGCCTACACCCTCCATTTCGTCGTGCAGCTCCCCTTCTTCGGCCTAAGCACGACCGTGTCGAGCTTTTTTGCGGAGAGTGCCCAAGCGCTGACTGCCGTCCTGCTGCTCGCGGGCACATTCGCCTTTCTCGGGCGCGAGGTCCGGGGCTGGATCGTCGCGGGAACGATCGCGCTCACCTGTGCGTGGTCCGCCTGGGCGACATTCCTTGCCTCCGACGCCCACCCGCTGACGGCCCCGCTCTATGTGCTCGCCGCAATCGCATTTTCGTTTACAGGCCTGACCTTTATTCGCGCGCACCGCGAGAATCCCAGTGCTGCTTATCGCGTCACCGGCATCGTCTTCGTGTTGATGGGACTCCATAAGCTGGTTTACCTGATCGTGGACCCCATCGAGTGGTTTGCATCTTGGAGTTTCGCGATCTCCCAGGTCCTTTCAATCCTCAACGCAATTAGCCTGGTCGTGATCAGCCTCGAGCGTCAGCGCCTTCGCGCGCAGGCGGCGGAGCGACGGTTGAAATTGAGCGAGGCGCGCCTGCGCGACGTCGCCGAATCGTCCTCCGATTGGTTTTGGGAACTCGATCGCGAGTTGAAGTTCGTCTATGTGTCGGAACGTTACGGGGAAATCGCACGCATCCGCGCCGACGCCATTCTAGGCCGCTCGGTCGCCGAGGTCGCCACCAAGACGTTCGACGATCAGGAGGCAGTGGAACGCCACTTGGCAATTCTCCATGCGCGTCAGCCATTTCGGGACGAGCGTTTCGGCACAGTCGGTCGGCACGGCCGAAGGCGATGCTTCAGCGTGAACGGTAAGCCGATTTGGGCCGAAGACGGGAGCTTTCTCGGTTATCGAGGCACCGGCCGCGACATCACGCAGGCGGTCGAAATGGAGCGGGATGCGCGTAACAAGACCATGTTGCTCCAGGCGATGCTTGACAATTTTCCCGCCGGGGTCACGGTTGTCGACCGCGCATTCAATGTAGCGCTCTACAACAAGCAATTCCTCGACTTGCTCGGATTGCCCCTCAAGCGCTTCAAGTCAGGCGATCCCGTGGAAAAATTCATCCGCTACGCCGCCGAATGCGGCCATTACGGCCCCGGCGACGTCGAGGCGCAGGTTCGCACACGCGTCAGCCAGCTCCGCCAACTCCAACCCAAACGGGAAGAATGGGTTCGCCACGACGGTGAGACGATCGAGGTGCAGAGCAACATCCTCCCGGACCACGGCATCGTCGCCATCTATACCAACATCACCCATCGCAAGCGCGCAGAAAGGGAACTCCAGCGGTCGGTGCATCAAGCCGAGCTTGCCAGCCGCGCCAAGAGCGAGTTTCTGGCCAATATGAGCCACGAGCTGCGCACGCCGCTCAACGCGATAATCGGGTTTTCCGAAATCATGCGGGACGAAATCTTCGGTCCTCTCGGCAACTCAAATTATATCGATTACGTGCGGGACATCCACGAAAGTGGCGAGCACCTGCTTTCTGTGATCAACGACATACTTGATGTTTCCAAGGCCGAAGCCGGAAAGATCGAGCTGCACGACGAGACGATAAACGTGGCGCAGCTCGTGCAATCCTCGATCCGCTATGTGCGCGATCGCGCGAATGCACAGCGTCTGCGCATCGATTCGGAGATCGAGCCCAATCTGCCCCCGCTTCGCGCCGACCCGCTTCGCATAAAGCAAGTGCTCCTCAACTTGCTGTCCAATGCCGTCAAGTTCACGCCGGAAGGCGGGCAGATCATGGTCAAAACCGGCATGTCGCGGGACGGAGAGTTCAGCCTCTCAATCATTGACAACGGAATCGGCATTGCTCCCGACGATATTGCACGCGCCCTCGAACCTTTCAGCCAGGTCGATAGCTCTATCCGGCGCCAGCACGAAGGTACCGGGCTCGGTTTGCCGCTCTCGAAAGCACTCATCGAGCGCCATGGCGGCTCGCTTAGCCTCATGAGCGAAGTGGGGTCGGGCACCATGGTGACGGTGCGCCTGCCGCGCGACCGCGTGCTCCAACCCTTATCGGCGGCCTGAACGCGCCTTTCCCGGTTCCCGCGGCTTGCGGGCTTCGCACGCAGCACCCATACTCGACAGGCCGCTTTCAAGGTCAGGCGAGATGATCGTGCTCTTTACCGATTTTGGACCGGCGGGGCCTTATCTCGGCCAAGTGAAGGCCGTGCTCTATGACGCCGCACCCGAAATTCCCGTGATTGATCTCATGGCGGACGCACCCGCGCACGACCCGATGTCGTCGGCTTATCTCTTCGCCGCTTTCATCGGCGAATTTCCGCAGGGTACTGTGTTTCTTGCGGTGGTGGATCCTGGCGTCGGTGGGGTGCGGCGCGCCGCCGTGGTGGAAGTGGATGGGCGCTGGTTCGTCGGGCCGGACAACGGCCTTTTCGAGCCCATCGTGCGCCGCGCAAAGCACGCGCGATGGTGGGAAATAACGTGGCAACCGGAGCGGCTATCGGCGAGCTTTCATGGCCGCGATCTGTTCGCGCCGATCGCGGCTCGCCTTGCGCAAGGCGAACACCCTTGGGATAAGCCGCATTGGCATGAGGCGCCCTGGGCGGATTCCCGGCCACTCGAGATGCTGCGGCGCGCCGATTGGCCCGACGAATTTGCGCGCGTCGTTTATATTGACCACTTTGGAAATGCCGTCACGGGCGTGCGTGCCGGGACTCTGCCGCCAGAGGGTGTCCTTGAAGCCGCGGGCCGCCGCTTTCCGCGCGCGCGCACCTTTGCCGCCGTACCGCCGGGAGCGCCCTTCTGGTACGAGAACGCGAATGGGCTCGCCGAAATCGCCGTCAATCAGGGTCGCGCCGACCGCGTTCTCGGCCTCGCTGTCGGCACCCCGATCGCGATCCGCTGACCGTAGGGGCTTAACGACTGCAAGCGCTCGTCAATTACCCAACAGATGCTTGAGAATCGTCACCGGGTTCGGAACGCTCGAACTGCCCGAGTTTGCAGTACCTGACGATGTGCCGGGGATAGCTCCTTTGATCAGGCCTATGGTGTTCTCCTCCACGGCGCCGGCAAGGTCCGGCCGATAGTGAAGGTCATCCCACCGGCCGGTCACGATTATCGGCACGATGACGCCTCCGAGGTCGATCTTGCCTCCCTGTCCGATCGTGCTGCCGACCGCCTTTGGCGTGATTCGGTAATCGAGCGTCCGCCTCGGCAAATTGGAAACCCCCGCCCCCGACACGCGCAAGAGCGGGGAGATCAGCTCGAGGTCCCTGTTCGACAAGATGCCGTTCGCAATCGTATAGGACCCGCTCAGTTCGCTGAAATCGGTCTTTTGGGTCTGGCTGGCAGTCGGATCGAGGAACGCGGTCGAGATGTTTCGCGCCATCGCAGCGATGTTGATCCCCTTGATCGAGCCGTCGCGGAACGCAATTCTTCCTTTGCCATTGAGGGCGGAAACAAGGGCGCGCTGGCTATCGCCTGTTGCCGCACCCTCGAATTGGAAGCTGCCCTTTCCGCTGAGGCGATCGCTGTCGAATGCATCTTTAAAAAGTGGCTCGGCCTGCACACCGGTGAGATCGAGTGCGGCCTTGATCGCTGGCGCAGTTCCATTTGCGTCGATGTCGACACTGCCCTTGCCCTTCCCTTCATAAAGGGTGAGTTCGACCAGATCGGCCGCGAGCAAACCGTCTTTGAGCTTTGCGTCGACCTGGCTCTTGCCGATCTTCATTGCTTGCATTTCGATCGAGCCCGCGGAAAATGCGAAGTCGGCGTCAAATACCTTGAGTGCCGAAACGTCGATCGGATCGTCACTCCAGTCCGAAGCAGCACTCTTAGGGGGGGGTGCGCTCTTCGCCGGGGGACCGCCCGCAGCAGGTGCCGGCGCCGATCCTCCACTTGCCAGCGGTTTGCCCATGTATTGGTTTAGATCGAGTTTGTCGAGATCGAGTCTCGCCGAGATGTCTGGTTTCACCCCGGCGGTATCGACGACGATCTGCCCATTCCCTTTCATGTCGTCGAGCGAAATTGCCGCATCGGAAAAGCTGTAGCGCTTGCCCGCGACCGCGAGCTTGCCTTCAATGGAAAGTGCGGCAAGTCCCTTCCCGACATTGGGCAAAGGCGATCCCGCCCAACTTGCGAGTTCGCGCAAGGAGGGTACTTCGAGCTTGACCGAGCCGTCACCGGTCAGAGGCTGGCTCTTGGTTAGCTCGCCGTCGAAGCTCAGGTTGATCGGCTTCGAGGCAAGCTCAAGATTGAAGGGCGAGCCCTGTCCGGCAAGGATCTTGCCAAGCGCGCTTGCCTTGGCGGTTATCTTGACCGTTTGCCCGTTCCACCGGGCTTGTCCGTCCACCTCGAACGGGCCTTCCAGGTTTGGAAGGATCACCGTGACACCGATCCGGTCAAGAACAAAGGATTGGTTCGTGCGATCGTCCCGGTAGCTGACCTTGCCGTGATCGAGGCGTACTTCGCCGAGCCTGAGGTCGCGTCCCTCGAGCGGGTTCTCTCCCTCGATCGCAGGCGCAGGCTGTCCTGCCGCCGGCGGCAGCGCATTCGGCTGAGCGCCCGGCGTGGCGCTGGTGAATACCCAGTTTCCGACGCCGTTTTTCCCGACCTCGAGGCTGATGCTCGGCTCAATGAGGACGAAGCGGCTGATCTGAAAGCTGCCGCTGAAAAGTGGCAGAACCTTGAGTTGGAGGACCAAGCGCTTGAAGGTCGCCATATCGGGATCGACGGCGCCGGGGACATTGCCGAAATGCACGTCGTTGGCCTCGATCGCCAACGTCGGAAATACGGACAAACGCAGCGGCCCCGTGATGGTGAGCGGACGACCCGTTACCTCTTGCGCTTGCTGTTCAATCCGCGAGCGTAGGGCTTCGACCGGAATGATGAGCGGCACCAAAACCGCAACGACGATCAGAATTCCGACGACGATACCAATCCCGATTATCGCTCGCTTCAGCATAAAGCCCCGTTTTGTTCGTTGCGCCCGCATCGCTTGGGACCGGGCAAAGCTTTGTTCAGGCTTTTCGAGCCAGGAGACCCATTATGATGGACTAAGGGCGTGACAAGGCAAGCCCTGCTCTTGTGACGGAACGCCTCCCGATGCGGCCATTCTTCGCATAATGCGAACCAATTTGAAAATTGCCCATTCGAAACATGTGCCCGCACCGGAAAATTGGCCTTCCAAGGACTGATTTGCCCATCTAATCGACGGAATTTCGCGCAATTTCACGGCATTGGGTTAAGGATTGGCGCAACAGCCGGTGGCATATGCCTTGCTCTGGTTCGATGCATTCGGACTATTTTGCGAGCCGTCATGGGCGACGACCTTCGGCGAACAAATACCCCAAGATACGAGCCGGAAGCCCCGGGGAACGGCGTTGATCGGCCGCTGATCCCGTCATCCGCCCCGATAGGGGCCAAGGCATGGGCACCCCCCCCAAACGCCGCCCGTGCCCAACTTCTTCTCGTGGACGACAGCCTCGTCAACCAGATGCTCGCGGCCGCGATGCTCGCTAAGGCGGCAGCCCTAATCGACGTTGCGGCGAACGGGCGCGAGGCGATCGCTGCCGTCAGAGCCAAGGACTATGACCTCATCCTCATGGACCTTGCCATGCCGGAGATGGATGGTCTCGAGGCCACGCGCATCATTCGCGGGCTACCCGGCGGCAAAGGCCGAATGCCGATTATCGCCATGACCGCGCAGGCCATGGAGGCCGATCGCGAACGCTGCTTTGCCGCTGGAATGAACGACTACGTGTCGAAGCCGGTCGACCGCATCGTGCTGCTGGAAACCGTCTCGCGTTGGCTTCAAACACGCGGCCACATCGCGAATATTGGCTCATGTCCCGATCGTTGACGTCGTCCCTCTAAGTCGGCCGATCAAGGCTAAGGCTTTGGCTCGCTTCTCTTTGGCTCGCTCTCCCAGCTCATGCGCTTGCGATAGATCGTCGACGCGCTGATTCCGAGAAGCGTTGCCGCCTTCGGTATGTTGCCGTCGCAGAGCCGGATTGCGTTCTCGATAGCCTCCTTCTCGACCTGCCAGAGAAGTCGAATCCCTGCAAGCGTTCCGTCACCCGCGACCGCCTCGGATCCTCCGCGGCGCCCGCCGCCAGGAGACGATCCCCCTAGACTTGCGGCCACGGCATTACCGCCGCCGCGCGGTCCCGCGTCGATGTGGTTGAGGGGCGGCGGCAACATGTCACGGGTCACAATCTGGCTGTCGTTCAGCACAACGATATTGCGCAAGACGTTTTGAAGTTGGCGAACGTTGCCGGGCCAGTGATAGCTGCGCAGGACCGCATCGACCTCAGGGGCAAATCCTTGGAAGCGCTTGCCTTCCTCCTTCGCGAAAACCGCAAGAAAGTGACGCGCAATCCCCAATACATCGTCGTCGCGATCGCGCAGAGGCGGGAGATTGATGGGAATGACGTGGAGGCGATAGTAGAGGTCCTCACGAAAACGGCCGGCCTCGACCTCTTTCAGCGGGTCCTTGTTGCTCGCACAAATGATTCGCGCGTCGACCCTTTCGGTTACCGTACCACCGACCTTGACGAAGCTGCCCATTTGGATGAAGCGCAACAACTTGGATTGAAGGTCCAAGTTCATCTCACAGATTTCGTCGAGGAAAAGGGTACCCTGGTCGGCGCGGGCCGCAGCCCCGATGCGCTCGCTCACAGCACCGGTGAACGCACCCTTGGTGTGGCCGAAAATCTCGCTTTCCATGAGATCGCGCGGAATCGCGGCGCAATTGATCGCCACGAACGGCTTGTCGCGCCGCTGGCTGCGCTGGTGGATGGCCTGCGCGCACACCTCTTTTCCAGTCCCGCTCTCGCCGGTTATGAAGATCGTCGCCTTGCTGCTTGCGGCACTGTCCACGATTCGATAGACCGCCTGCATGGGCAACGAAGAGCCGATGAACCCGTAATACTCGTCGCGCCCGAAGTCGTCCTTGAGGGTCTCGACGATGCGCGTCAGACGCTGGCGTTCGAGCGCATTGCGGAGTGTCACGACAAGGCGCTCGGCGCTGAACGGCTTGACCAAAAAGTCGTAGGCGCCGCCGCGCATCGCCTCGACCGCGTTCGCGATCGAACCATGCGCCGTGATCACGACCACGGCGGCTGGAAGCTGTTGGGCGTGGACATGCTTGAGAATATCGAGCCCGTTCATGTCGGGAAGCGCCAAGTCCAGCAAGATGGCGTCCGGCACTTCGAGCTCGATCGATTGAAGCGCTTCGCGCCCGTTTTCGACGTGAGTTATGTCGTAGGGTTCCTTGCGCAAATATTCGATATAGACGCGCGCCAGCGACGTTGTGTCCTCGACGAGAAGCACGCCCTGGCGATCGGCCAACGACATGGAGAATCCGCTGTCAACCCCGGAATTGCGAAAACTATCTCAATACGTTGAGTGGCGCAATCGACGCCCGTCGGCTGCTTCAATCTCGACTTTGAGCATGTTGGGAGATCGGCAACCTTGTCGCCTTCAGAGACAAGGGAATTTGGAAATTCCGGTCGGCTCGGAGGTATTTTTTAATTATTATTAATAGCCATCATTAGATTTCCCACCACTTTCCGGGACAAAATCCAGGTCCCCGCAGATTCGGCGAGCCGGACGACTACACCGACATTAATAATTCTTACGACCTGGCCACAAAATCGATCCAGCCGGCCTCGATTACTCTCTATATATAAGATCAATATGATATTATGGTTAACACAATTCGGTCCGAGGCAGCGGAGGTGCTCAAGCCTCTGCGGGACAAACCATGGAGGGGATTATGCGAGTTTACGGACAGAGCCTGGAAAGTACAAAGAGCGGCGATTCGATGATTGCGCGCGCCCGTTTTGCGACCGCGCGGGCGGCAGCGCAGACGATCGAACAAAATCGCGCGCTGGATGGCCGCGGAAGCGTGGTGGCATTTTCCGACACGATTGCAACCCAGGACCACGGCGGCTGGCTCGGCCGGTTCGACGGCATGTCCCAACTGGAGCTGTCGTTCGACGATCAGGACAAGGTGCTCTGGTGCTATATGAACCCACCGGGGCGGCCGAGCGTGACACTCCAGCTCGCACGCGAGAGCCGGGCGCTGCAAGGCTCCATTCAGCAGCTCTTTCACGAGCTGAGCGACGACGGAACGCCGCCCATCCGGTATATGGTCTGGTCCTCGAAACTTCCGGGCATCTTCAATCTCGGGGGCGACTTGCGATTGTTCGCTGAATTGATCCGCCGGCGTGATCGTGAGCGGCTGTTCGAGTATGCAGGGGCCTGTGTGGACGTTGTCTACGCAAATGCCGTCAATCTCGACCTTCCCCTCATCACCGTGTCGCTTGTGCGCGGAGACGCACTAGGCGGCGGATTCGAAGCGGCGATATCGAGTAACCTTGTGATTTCCGAACGCAGCGCCAAATTCGGCCTGCCCGAAATGCTCTTCAACCTTTTCCCCGGCATGGGCGCATACAGCCTGATCGCGCGTCGCATCGGCTCGGCGCAGGCGGAGCGCATGATACTTTCGGGCCGCATTTACAGTGCAGAGGAGCTTTTCGAGCTTGGCCTCGTCGATGTCCTGGCCGATGACGGCAAGGGCGAAGATGCCGTCTACGAATATGTCGAGCAATATGGCAGACGCCACAGCGCTCATTGCGCGGTCTACAACGTGCGCAAGCGCGTCAACCCGATCCAGCACGAGGAGCTGATCGATATCGCAAAAATCTGGGTCGATGCGGCGCTTGCTCTCGATGAAAGCGATCTCAGGCGAATGGAGCGGCTCGCGGCGGCTCAGGATCGGCGCATTACGGCACTTGGCCGCAACGCGTGAGAGCTTGAAGCCGAGGCAGTGCGCCGTTCACGAGCCGCGCCCGGTCCCCTGGGATTCACGCGCGTATTGCGAGAGGGCGGTGCGCAGGCGCGAGAACTCGGCTTTGATGCGTTCGACGGAATCGAGCGCGGTACGCTCCAGGTCCGGTTGGCTGGTTGCGCGCATCGAGAGAAGCAGATGGAAAAGCTGGCTCGCGCCGATATTCGCGGCACTGCCACGCAGGCCGTGAACGAGTTCGCGGAAATCGCGCATGTTCCTGGAGCGTGCCGCGACCTCGAGCTGGGCGATGATCTTCTCGCTATCGTCAATGAAGTCGCTGATCAGGCTATCCAGGAAATCGGTGCCCGAGCCGAGCTGACGTAGCCCGTCGAGCATGCGGCGGTCGATGACCGGTTGAGCGTCGCCGCTGAAGCGCGGATGGGTCAGCACGTTGGGGCCGAATGCCTGTTCCGGCGCCGCTTCGGGTTCGACGACCGGCTTCGTGACGTGCCCCTCGATCGTCTCCAGCAGTCGCGCCGGCTCGATCGGCTTGGCGAGACAGGCGTCCATTCCCGCCTCTTCCGCCTTCTCCCGTGCCGCCGGTGTTGCGTCGGCAGTGAGGGCGATGATCGGCAGATGCTCCCCACCTAGATTGGCATAGCGAAAGAGCTTGGTGGCTTCGATGCCGCTCATGACTGGCATGTGCATGTCCATGAGCACAGCGTCGAAGCGATCGACGTCGAGCGCCTCAAGCGCTTCTTCGCCATTGGCGACGATATGGACGTGATGGCCAGCGCGCTCCAGGATCTTGCCGGTTACCCGCCGGTTGACCGGATTATCCTCGGCGACTAGGATGCGCAGGCGACGGTAGACCCGCGTCTGGCGCTTCTCGGCGTCGCGCTCGGCGCGCCGCTCGCTCGCAAGGGCGGAATGAAGTGCTGCGAAGAGTGCTGAATCCGCGGCGAGCGGAGGCAGGACTGCGATGTAGGACCGCTCGAGCGCGCTGCGCGCCGCACCGGCGGGCTCGGCGCTGGTCAGAAGAATTGCCCGAGCACCCGTGCCCACTTCGCCCTGGCGCAGCTCGACCGCAAAACGCTGTGGATCCACGTCGAGCCCCTCCTCGTCGACGATCACGACCGTGCGGCCGTCGAAATCCGTCGGTGTCGCTGAAACGGCGCGAGTCGCTGCACGCACGGTTCGTACTTCGACCGCGGGCACACCCCATTGCTCCAGCCGTCGACGCAATGTCTCGCCCACACCGTCGCGCCCGGAGACGACAACTGCCCGTCCGCTCCCCTCGGCGAATTTCTCGCCTTCGCTGTCGTCAAGGCGCGCGATGGGAAGTTCGAACCAGAAGCAACTCCCCTGCCCCACGACGCTGTCGACCCCGATCCTGCCGCCCATCAAATTGACGAGATGCTGGGAAATAGTGAGCCCAAGGCCGGTACCGCCGGCCTTGCGCGTTGCGCGGTCGTCGGCCTGGGTGAAGCTTTCGAATATGCGGCCACGGGCCTCTTCGACAATGCCAATGCCCGTATCCCGCACCTCGAAGCGCAGGATCGCATCCCCACCCGGGCCGCTGCCGATACGCGCGACCCGAATTGCAATACCCCCTTCTGGCGTGAACTTGAGCGCATTCGAACAGAGGTTGAGGAGTATTTGCCGGAGGTATTGGGCATCGCCACGCAATCGATAGGGTGTGTCGGCCGCGAAATGGGTCGCGAACCAAAGGCCGCGCGCCCGCGCCTGCGGCTCCATAATTGTCGAGACCCCGGCCACCAGTCGGTGCAAATCGAGATCGACCGGATGTACCGAGGCCTTTCCGGCTTCGATCTTGGCGAGGTCGAGGATATCGTCGACGAGCGAAAGCAGCGATCGGCCGGATGCATGGATGGTCTCGACCATGTCGCGCTGCTCGTGATCGAGCTGGGCGTCGCTGAGGAGATCGCTCATCCCGATGATTGCATTGAGAGGAGTCCTGAGCTCGTGGCTCATGTTGGCGACGAACCGGCTCTTCGCCTTGTTCGCCTCTTCGGCAAGCGCCTTTGCCTTCGTCAGCTTGGTGAGAAGGGTAGAGGCGTAGGACGGGATGACCACCAACGCCATCAACAGGCCGAGCGAAAGATAGGGCTGGTAACGCCAATAGGCGCTTGCCAGGATTACGTAGGAAAATCCGGCGAGGCTGAGGATTCCCGAGAACAGAAGGTAGCGTTGACCGTATCTGAAGCCGTTGCCGAGCGTGACCCAGAGGTAAACCGGATACCAGAATGCGGTCAGCTCCTCGCCCGTATGGAGAAAAGCCGTGAGGCATGCGAGATCGACGAGTGCTCCGCAAATGCGACGACCCGGAGATGAGGTCGGCGCCACGACGATATGCGCGAAGATGGCGATCGAAAGTGCGAGGCCGACCGCCGCAATGGCGAACGGGTAGACGAGGCGCTCCGCACTTGCGTAGCCGAACTCCCCGAGGCCCGCGACATAGCAAACGGTAACGAATCCGAAGATGACGCGGATCAGGCTCTGCTCGTGCTCGCTGTCCGGGCGGCCGACAAGCCTGTCGCGCAAGCGTCGTATGAGGCCTAGAACCTGGCCGACTCGTGCTCCCATCGACACCCCGGGACTGCGCGGCGGTTTCCATCTGAAGAAACCTGCCTCACATTAATCCCGCTCCGCTATGATCTTGTTAATATCCTGTAAAACTTGAGACTAATTTCAGCTTTCGTGCCCGAAGGCACGCCTTGTCACCCTGTCCGACTCTTCACCGAAGACCGCTCTCACTCGCCGGCCTCGGCGCGCCGAATGGAACGCTCCGCCGGGAAGCGCACCGTCACCGTGGTCCCGGCCCCTTTGACACTCTCGATGATACAGCTTCCTCCGTGAAGTTCTGTGAGACTCATCACAAGCGGGAGGCCGAGTCCCGTGCCAGAATATTTGCGGCTGAGCGACCCATCGACTTGGCCAAAACGCGAAATCGCAACCGGAAGTTCCTGGGGCGTCATGCCGATGCCCGTATCCTTGACGACCAACTCGACGGAGTCGCCCGATACGGACCGCGCGCCAACCGTGACGCGACCGCCGGGCGGCGTAAACTTTATCGCATTCGACAGCAGATTGAGCAGGATTTGCTTCACCTTGCGCTCGTCCGCACGCAAGAGTGGGAGCGCGTCTTCGCCAGCCGTTTCTAGCTCGATATCCCCATCGCGCGCGCGCCCCTCGACAAGGCGCAGGACATGGCGAATGACTCCATTCACGTCCAGGAACTGCTCGTCGAGCTGCATCTTTCCCGCCTCGATTTTCGAGAGGTCGAGAATGTCATTGATGATCCCCAGCAAGTGCTGAGCGCTCCTGTTGATATCGCCTGCGTACTCGATATAGCGCGCATTTCCGATCGGGCCGAGCGTTTCCTGCGCCGTCATTTCAGCGAAGCCGATAATAGCGTTGAGGGGCGTTCTCAATTCGTGGCTCATATTGGCAAGAAACTCGTTTTTGCTGCGGTTGGCGAGTTCCGCCGATTCCTTTGCCTCGACCAACTCCGTCTCCTCGCGTTTGCGATCCGTAATATCGAAAGCGACCGTAACGGTGTGAGCGACTCGGCCATTGATGTCCCGGAGCGCACTTTTCGTCGCCAGCATGACGCGCGCTCGTCCGTCTACGTCGGTAAGACGCTCCTCGAAAGGTGCTTGATCCTTGCCCGTCGCGAATACCGCGACGTCGCCAGCCTGGCTCCTGGGCCCGAAGCTCGCGCCGAAGATGCGCTCCGAGACAGCGCCGATGGCATCTTCGCGCGCGATGCCGCAAAGCTCGGATGCGTAGCTGTTGAGAAAGACCAGTCGCAAATCCGAATCGGTCGCGAATATCATCGCGGGTACCGAATCGATGACGGCGCGGAGCCGGCCTTCGATCTCCTTTACCGTCTGCTCGTGAAGACGGTGGCTTTGCGCCAGCTTCTGCTCGAGCGAATAGGCCCGGTGCTTGATGATCTGCTGCTGCCGGCGAAGCGCCAGCAAATTACGTGAGCGCGCCCAAAATTCGTGGTGGTCGACCGGCGAGAGCAGAAAGTCCGTGGCACCGGCTTCGAGCGCTTGGTAGCGGAACTCGCGGTCCTCGTAAACGGTCACGACAACCACGGGCACGTCGAAGCAAAACGGCAATCGTCGAAAGCGGCGGACAAATTCGGCGCCATCGATGTTCGGCATCTTGAAATCTGTGATGACGAGATCGGGCGTATGGTCCTCGACCCACGCGAGCGCTTCGACGGGATCGGCGAACGCTTTCACCTCGAGATCGGCCTCGAGCGTGGTGGCAAGCTCGGCCATGATCCGCCGATTGGTCACTCGGTCGTCGATGATGACGATTCTAGTCATTCACTCCAACGCCAAAAAAACAGCTCCTGCCGCGCCTCGATCGAACTGCCCCCGGACCGGCCGCAACCCAAATTCGGCCCCGATGGGCGAGCCGAGGGTCTTGCAGCGCTGTTGATTGATGCCTCTTCGAGGTAAATTATTATTGGTGCTTCTGTGTGTTAGTACAAGTCTATCGTGAATTTTCACGAAGCGCCCAGGCTGTCGCGCAATCATTAAGAACTGCTTAACATGAACTCCCTAGACCTCCAAAGCGCCGCCGCTCGAAGGTGGTAATCGGCCGTTCGAGCCGGGTGGCGATTGCCGGTGAAATGGTTCCTCACTAGACTGCCCGCAAGTCCTATTGCTCGGCCAGCCAAAGAAGCGGAGGGAGGCGATGCCCGAGACGGTCAAATACGTGCTCGATGAGACGAGGATTCCGAGGACCTGGTACAATATCGTCGCGGACTTGCCGCGCCCGCCGGAGCCGCCGCTCCACCCTGGAACACTAAAACCGCTCGGCCCCCAGGATCTCGCGCCGATCTTCCCGATGGCGTTGATCCAGCAGGAAGTCTCGGCTGAACGCGAGATCGATATACCGGGACCCGTCCGAGAGGTTTATAGGCAATGGCGCCCCTCCCCGCTTTACCGCGCGCGGCGGCTCGAGCGCGCACTCGGCACGCCTGCGAAGATTTACTACAAGTACGAAGGTGTGAGCCCCGCCGGGAGCCACAAGCCCAATACCGCCGTCGCCCAGGCCTTCTACAATAAGGAAGCCGGCGTCAAGCGCCTTTCGACCGAAACTGGGGCCGGCCAATGGGGTTCGGCGCTGGCGTTCGCGGGCGCACTCTTCGGGCTCGAAGTCAAGGTCTTTATGGTCAAGGTGAGCTTCCACCAAAAGCCATATCGCAAGGCGCTCATGGAGTCGTGGGGGGCGAAGTGTGTCGCCAGTCCGAGTGCTGAGACCGAGTCCGGGCGCAAAGTCCTCGTCGAGCATCCCGATTCGACCGGCAGCCTGGGGATCGCGATCAGCGAGGCGGTCGAGGTTGCCGCCCAGCGCGACGATACGAAATATGCGCTCGGCAGCGTTCTGAACCACGTCCTCCTCCATCAGACGGTGATCGGCCAGGAAGCGCTTGCACAGCTCGAGATGGCCGGCGACTATCCGGACATCATCGTTGGGTGCACGGGCGGGGGGAGCAATTTCGCGGGCATCGCTTTTCCCTTCCTCGGTATTCAGCTGCGGGGCGGCAGGAAGGTGCGTATCATCGCGGTCGAGCCGTCGGCGTGCCCGACCTTAACCAAAGGTAAGTATGCTTATGATTACGGCGATACCGGGCACCTGACGCCGCTCGTAAAGATGCACACGCTCGGGTCCGCCTTTGTGCCGCCGGGTTTTCATGCCGGCGGATTGCGCTATCACGGCATGGCGCCTCTCGTGAGCCTCATTCAAGAGCTCGGCCTCATCGAGTCCCGTGCCTACCACCAGACGCCGTGCTTCGAGGCGGGTGTGCTGTTTGCGCGGACGGAGGGCGTATTGCCGGCACCCGAGGCGAACCATGCCGTCAAGGGAGCCATCGATGAAGCGCTTCGTTGCAAAAATGAGGGAGTGTCGCGCACCATTCTTTTCAATCTCTGTGGTCACGGCCACTTCGACATGCAAGCGTACATGGATTATTTCGCCGGCAAGCTCGAAGATCGCGACTACAACGCCGACGAACTGAATCGCGCACTTGCCGATTTGCCGAAGGTAGCCGCCGAGTAGCCCCCGCTCGGCCGGTGCATCACATCGCACTGCCGCCCGAGGCCAGATCGCGGGCGGCATGCCGTCCCTTCTTGGCGGATTTCGACGCGACCTTGGCTTGCTTGGTTTGACGTCTTGCGTCGCGCTCGTCGCCGGCTTTGGATATTCCGGTCGGTCCGGTTCTTTCTTCGTTGAGGGGTGCTGGAGCGTTACGCGCAGCCGGCATGCGGATTTCCGGCATCGCGATGTCGAGGCCAGCGAGGGTCATCGGCTTATAAGATGCGCGATCGTACTCATAGCTGTGCGGGAACGGCCGGCAGCAGTCGAATCCGACCTTCGCACCCATGTAGTCGGGAAAGCTCGGGTTGAGACCGTGGCCGAAGACGTTCTCGATTCGAATGATGCCATGCGCCGGATCGAGACGTGTCGCCATCGCCCATTCGACATCGCTCGAGTTCCGGATATCGACATCGTCGTCGACGACCGTCACCATCTTGAGAGGGGGGAACGCGGCAAACGCCGCCATGATGGCCTGCTTGGACCAGCCTGCGCGCTTCTGGGCAATCTGCACGACCGCGTGGTAGAAACCGCAGCCGCCGTGGCTGAAATAGACATCGCTCACACCCGGCACCTGGCGCTGAAGCAGCGCCAAGACATTCGCCTCACCGAGCAGTCCGACCGAGTTCCATACCTCAACCCCCGAGAGTATCGTCTGGAAAACTGGCTTGGCACGATGGTGAATCGCGTGCACATGGACGACAGGCCGCGGCTCGCGCCTGGCGTAATAGCCGGTCACCTCGGCGAACGGCCCTTCGGACGCCACCTCGCCGGGGATCATTTCGCATTCGAGCGCCCACATCGCATTGGCGACGATGTGCACGGGCAGCGTCTTGCCTTCGACGAGTTCGAGGGGTGCGCCGTGAAACTCGCTCGCGATCCCAAGCTCGTCGGTGTCCGCTGGGGCCGCTTCGGCAGGCGTTGCCGCCGCGAAATGCAGCCCGGGCCCAACGCCAACATTGATCGAGAAGTCAAGCGACTCCCCCTTCGCCGCCGCCTTGTTGAGATAAAGTTCAAGGTGCCGTCCCGCATCGATGTTGACGTGCAGCGTATTCCTATTTTGAACCATGAAGCGTTGAATCGACGCGTTGCGAATGCCTGTATCGGGATCGATCGCGATCACCACACCAGCGTCGAAATAGGGGCCGCCGTCCTTGAGCGCATGGATCGGAATCGGCATCTTTGAAAGATCGACCGATTTCTCCGTGACCTCGAAGACGCGTCCGGTCTCCACCATTACCGGATGGACGGGGCGTTGTTGCCACGCCTTGATGCAGCCCGCCACATATTGCGGCAACGTGCGCTCCTCGCGACGCATGAGTGCTGCGAGCAGATCGCGCGACCAATAAAGGCCCGTAAATACCGATGCGGTGTGGCCCTTGACCTTTTCGAAGAGCACGGCGCGCGGCCCACCTTCGAGCTTTGCCGCAATGCCGGCCAAATCGTGCTTGAGGTCGACCTCGCTGCGCACTCGCGCGAGCCGTCCCATTCCGTCCAATTCCTCGATGATCAGGGCCAGATCGCTGATGGGGCTGACCGCCATGCTAACCCTCCCCGCGCTATGGGCCGCCGCCCGGTCGGATTTACTCTGCGCCGGGTTTATTTTCGCCTCGGCCGCGTTCGCGTTCTGCCGTTCGCGGCCTGCTCGCCCCAGCGCTTGACGACGCCAAGTTCGATGCCGAAAAGATCGAGCGAACGCCCGACGGATTGGTTGATTATATCGTCGACCGACTCAGGCCCAAAGTAAAAGGCGGGTATCGGCGGCGCCATGATCGCACCCATCTCCGTGGCGGCCGCCATCGCGCGCAAATGGCCGAGGTGAAGTGGCGTCTCCCGGACCATGAGGACGAGGCGGCGACGCTCCTTGAGCACGACGTCGGCCGCACGGGTCAAAAGGGTAGACGTCACGCCCGACGCGATCTCGGATAGCGTGCGGATCGAGCAAGGTGCGATGAGCATGCCAAGGGTTTTGAACGATCCGCTCGATATCGAGGCGCCGATATCGCCGATGGGATGCACGACGTCGGCAAGCTCCTGTACGCCGGCGACCTTGAGCGAGGTTTCGTAGGCGAGTGTCACTTCCGCGGAGCGTGACATGACGAGATGCGTTTCGATGCCGTGTCCCTTCAGCAATTCGAGGGCCCGCACGCCGTAGATGACGCCCGAAGCACCGCTAATCCCGACGATGAGCCTTTGAGTTGTCGCCGCCACGCGCCCGTCTTCCTTCCAATCCTTAGCGCCCTATGCTCGGCGCGAACACCTCCCGGTGCCGCGCCACGATAGGGGGTGCCGGGGTCGAACGCAATGGTTCGCCAGCGCCGGCGGGAGTAGCGCCTGTTTTTTGGTGTCATTCGCCAGATTCACGGTACGAGGCTAGAAAGCGACCTCGGCCATTTCCATGAGCGGCTTCTTCCCCGCCATGAGGGTTGAGAAATAAGTTCCCGTCTGCGGCAAGAGGCGGGTCATGAAGAACCGTGCCGTCGACAATTTTGCGCGATAGAATTCGCCTTCTCCCGAACCGCCGTCCCCGAGCTTGGCGAGCGAGAGCTTGGCCATCTTGGACCACATGAAGCCCAAGGCGACGAGCCCGAACAGCCTTAGATAATCGCTTGCCGCCGCCCCCACCTCTTCGGGATCGCGCAGGCCCTGTTCCGCGAGCCAAGCTGTCGCTTGCTGCAGCCGGCCGAAGGCCTTGGCAAGCGGCATGACGAATTCGGCCATCTTCGGATCGGCCTGGTTCGCCTCGATGAAGTCGAGGACCGGGTGAAAAAAGCGACGCAGGAGCCGGCCGACATGGGAGCCGAGCTTGCGCCCCACAAGATCGAGAGCCTGGATGCCGTTCGTCCCCTCATAAAGTTGGGTGATGCGCGCGTCGCGCACCAGCTGCTCCACACCGTTCTCGCGGATGAAGCCATGGCCGCCAAAGGTTTGCACCGCGAGGTTCGCCGCCTCGAAGCCCATATCGGTGAAGTAAGCCTTGATGATCGGAGTCAAGAGTGCCACGACATCCTCGGCAGCTTCCCGTGATGCCGGGTCGGGATGTTTTTTTTCCTTGTCGATCTCCATCCCGATCCAATAAGCGAGGGCGCGTGCCGCCTCCACCTGGGCGCGGATCGTGAGGAGCATACGCCGAACGTCGGGATGCACGATGATCGGGTCGGCTGGCTTGTCAGGTTGTTTGGCGCCGGCAAGGGAGCGGCCCTGAAGACGGTCCTTCGCATAGGCGACGGCGCTCTGATAGGCAGTTTCGGCGATTCCAAGGCCCTGGATACCGACGCCGAGGCGTGCGGCATTCATCATGACGAACATGCAGCGCATGCCCTGGTTCGGCTCGCCTACGAGCCAGCCCTTGGCGTCGTCGAAATTCATCACGCAGGTCGAGGAAGCCTTGATGCCCATTTTATGCTCAATCGAACCGCACCGCACGCCGTTGCGCGGACCGATGCTCCCGTCGGCATTCGGCAGGAACTTGGGCACCAGGAACAAGCTGATCCCTTTCGTGCCAGCCGGAGCGTCGGGCAAGCGCGCAAGCGTGAGATGGAGAATGTTCTCCGTCAGGTCGTGTTCTCCCGCTGAGATGAAAATTTTGGTGCCCGTGATCTTGTAGCTCCCATCGCCCGCGGGCTCGGCGCGCGTTCGCAACAGACCAAGATCGGTGCCGCACTGTGGCTCCGTGAGGCACATGGTGCCCGCCCATGTGCCCGTGACGAGCTTCGGCAGATAGCGCTTCTTGATCTCCTCCGACGCGTTCTGCTCGATCGCGTTGTAGGCGCCAGCCGAAAGGCCCGGGTACATGCCGAAGGAAATGTTCGCCGAACAGATCATCTCCTCGAAGACGAGACCGGCATATTTGGGCAGCCCCTGCCCGCCATAGGCCGGGTCGCATGACAGTGCCGACCATCCGCCATCGATGAAAAGCTTGTACGCCTCCTTGAAACCCTTGGGCGTGCGCACGACGCCGTTCTCGTAATGGCAGCCCTCCTCGTCGCCCGTCCGATTGAGCGGAAAGATCTCACTCTCGCAAAGCTTTGCCCCTTCCTCGAGGATGGCGTCGATGACATCGGCTGTCGCCTCCCCATAGCCAGGCAACTTCGAGATCTCGTCGATGCCGAGCAATTCGTGAAGCACGAAGCGTATCTCGCGCAAAGGGGCCTTGTATGTCGCCATGGGCGGTTCCTTCGCTTAGTTCCTGAGCGGTTTTCCGGTCTCGAGCATGTGTTCGATGCGCGCAAGGGTACCCTCTGTCCTGAGGAGCGCCATGAACGACTGGCGTTCGAGCTTTGTCAGGTCGTCCTCGCCCACGGTATCCACGATATCGGTCGTCCCGCCGGAAAGTACCGTGGCAAGCTCGCTCGAGACGGCCACGTCATGAGGGGTCGCCTTGCCCTGGCGTCGGAAGCCCTCGACTGCGAGGTCGAGGGCAGCCTTTGCCGTGGGCCCCGGAAGATGGATTTCCTTGGGCGGCTCGGGTGCTTTGTAGCTCTTGGCGAGTTCGAGTGCTTTGGCCTTGGCGCTCGCCAAGAGGCGATCGCGGTTCATCACGATCCCGTCGGACTCGCGCAGCAGCAGCATCTCCTTCGCCTCGAAAGCCGATTTCGCGACCTGCGCCGTCCCGATCATTTCGAATGCCTTCGAGATCGCCGGCATTGGCCCACCGGGCCGCTTCTTGTTCAAGAGCCAGCGGGTCAGCACCTCCTTGCAGCCGCCCCAACTCGGAACAAGACCGACGCCGACCTCGACGAGGCCCATATAGGTCTCGGCATGGGCCTGAACCGAGCTCGAATGGAGAAGTATCTCGCACCCCCCACCGAGCGCCATGCCCGACGGCGCCGCGACGACCGGGAAAGGCGCATATTTGAGTGCCTTGTAGGTCTGCTGCCCCTTGGAGACCATATCCTCGATCATCGGCCAAAGGGCAACGTTTGCCGCGAAGAGCACCAGGCCGATATTGGCGCCGACGGAGAAGTTGTCCGCCTCGTTGTGGATCACGAGCGCCTTGTATTTTTCTTTGACGAGCTTCGACGATTTTTGGACGAGATCGAGGATGTCGGGATCCATCGAATTCATCTTGCTGTGGAACTCGAGGCAGACGACACCGTCGCCGATGTCCCAAAGTGCCGCCGAGCCGTTCTTAAGAAGCGGTGTCGACCGTAGCTTGACGTCCGAAAGCAGAAGCACGCCGGGACGCCGTTCGAGCTTCGTGTATTCGCCCGCTGTGGTCAGGTACTGTAGTACGCCATCCACGACTTTGTAGTAGGGCCGCCCCGCAGCTTTCGCGAGAAGTGGGGGTACCGCCATGTCCGAGGCTCGCAGCCGCTCCGCGAACCAGCCGGTGCCGAGCTGATCGATGAGCTCGAAAGGTCCATGTTTCCAGGCATAACCGAGCCGCATTGCTTCGTCGACGGCGGGGGCCGTGTCGGCGATTTCGGGCACCAACGACGCCGCATAGGAAAGCGTGTGCGCGAGCACGCGCCACGCATACTTCCCACCCTTGTCCGTATGCTCGACGAGGGCGCGGAGTTTTCCCTTGCGCGCGGCCTCAACACTCTCGAGCCGTGCCTTGGCGGACGGCGCGTAGCGGCCCGTACGGAGGTCGATCGATTCCTTGACGCGGGAACCATCGGCCTTTTTCTCGAGGCGATAAAAGCCGCCCTTGCCTTTGCGCCCGATGTTGCCCTCCGCGATCATCTTGCCGATGAGCGGAATCTCCTTATAGAGCCGGCGGTACATGTCGCTTTCGGGAAGGGTTGCATTCATGCTCGCCGCGACATGCGGCATGAGATCGATGCCGACAAGGTCCATCAGGCCGAAAATTCCGGTCTTGGGAATACCCATCGGTCGACCGACGACAGCGTCGGCCTCTTCGACGGTCAGGCCCATCTCGAAGGCGGCGGAAATCGCAACTTGAATCCAGAGCGTGCCGATGCGGTTCGCAATGAACCCGGGCGTGTCCTTGCAATCGACGACACCCTTGCCGAGCCGCTCATCGGCGAAATTTCGAAGAGCCTCCACTGCCTCTTTGCGCGTGTTGGGGCCCGCCACCAGCTCGAGCAACCGCATATAGCGTGGCGGATTGAAAAAATGCGTGATCAAGAAATCCCGAGCGAAGGACTCGGGGAAACCGTCGACAAGTGATTTAAGCGGGATCGTGGAAGTATTCGAGGATACGATCGAGCCTTTCTTGCGAGCGCCGTCGAGCTTTTCGTAGAGATCGCGCTTGATCTTGGGATTCTCGACGATCGCTTCGACGATCCAATCCACATCGGCGAGCTTGCCGAGATCGTCCTCGAGATTGCCCGGTGTTACGAGTTTCGCGATGGCCTTCGACATGAAGGGTGCGGGATCGGTTTTGAGCATCTGTGCAACGGCATGGGTGGCAATGGCGCTGCGGTCGTTCGAATCTTTCGGCACGATGTCGAGCAAGACCACCGGCACGCCGGCGTTCGCAATGTGCGCGGCAATACCGCTTCCCATAACGCCCGCACCGACGACTGCGGCCCTTTCGATCTTCATCGCACGGCCTCCATGATCGTAGCGATGCCCTGTCCGCCGCCAATGCACATCGTCGCAAGCGCGTAGCGTTTACCCTCGCGCTTCAGCACTTGTGCCGCCTTGCCGGTAATGCGCGCGCCACTCGCGCCGAGCGGATGCCCAAGTGCTATGGCCCCGCCATCAAGATTGACTCGCGACTTGTCAATACCGAGATCGCGGATGCAGGCGAGCGCCTGTGACGCAAAAGCCTCGTTGAGCTCGATGATGTCCATATCCTGGATGGTGAGACCGGCGCGCTTGAGTGCCTTCCGGGTCGCAGCGACCGGCCCTATGCCCATGATTTCAGGCGCGCAACCCGCGACCGCGATGCTCTTGATTCGGGCGAGCGGCGCGAGCCCTTTCTTCTCGGCGTATTCCTCGGTGCAGACCAAGGTCGCCGCAGCGCCATCGGTGAGTGGGGAGGACGTTCCGGCCGTTACTGTGCCGTGGTCGTCGAATGCGGGCTTGAGGGCCGCCAAACCCGCCGCAGTCGTGTCGGGACGAATGCAGCCATCTTTCGCGACTGACTTCCCGTCGAACTTGATCGTGACGATCTCGCCGTCGAGCTTGCCGGCCGACTGGGCGGCACTCGCCTTTCGGTGACTTTCGGCCGCGAAAGCCTCCTGCTCGGCGCGCGTGATCTGATACTTTTGCGCCACGTTTTCGGCCGTGATTCCCATCGAGACGTATGCCTGGGGATATTCCTTCGCCAAGCGTGGATGGGGGAGCGGGTTGAAGCCCATCATCGGCACCCGAGTCATCGACTCAACGCCTGCCGAGATGAAGACCTCGCCGGCGCCCAGTTGAATAGCGCCAGCCGCCATGTGAATCGCATTCATCGAA
>DASPOR010000221.1 GCA_035625915.1 Alphaproteobacteria bacterium
GGATCGAGGGCCGTGCTCCGATAGAGGCGAGTGCCACGGTGTGAGCCTCTCCATCGTCATTGTCGGCAGCGGGCCGTCCGGGTTCTATGCCGCGGACGCGTTATTGCGAAAACTGCCGGGGTGCCGCATCGACATTGTCGACCGTCTGCCGACCCCCTATGGACTCGTGCGCAGCGGCGTCGCACCCGATCATCAAAGCACCAAGGCAGTCCAGCGCGTCTTCGAGCGCACCGCAACCCGACCGAATGTCCGCTTTCTCGGCCATGTCAACGTCGGCGACGACGTCACATTCGGGGAACTCAAGGAATGCTATGACGCGGTCGTCGTCGCAATCGGGTGCCCGATCGATCGCAAGCTCGGCATTCCCGGTGAGGAATTGCGCGGCGTTTACGGCTCATGGTCCTTCGTCGGCTGGTATAACGGCCATCCAGGACACCGTGATCTCGACCCGGAACTCACGGGGAGCGCCATTGCCGTAATCGGTAATGGGAATGTGGCAATCGATTGCGTCCGCGTGCTCGCCAAGACGCCGGCCGAGATGGCGAAGTCAGATTTATGCCGCCACGCGGCCGAGACGATCGCACGAGCCCCCATCGAGATGCTATACCTCATCGGCAGGCGTGGCCCCGTTCAGATTGGCTTCACACCCATCGAGCTTGCGGAACTTGGCCAGCTCGAGCATTGCGTGCCTCTCCTCGACGGCGAAGCCCTTGATCGCGATATCGCCGCCGCGAACCCTGAAGAAGTCACCCAGAAGGCGAAGCCACTCGACATCCTGCGAAGCTTCGCCGGAAACAGGCTGGGCGACAAGCCGGTCAGCCTCAGGTTCATTTTCTGGGCGGCACCCACGGCGATAATCGGGGCTGGCCATGCGCAGCGCCTACGGCTCGAGCGCACGCGGCTCGCCGACGGGCAGGCGGGTCATACGGGCGATCATTTCGAACTCTCGGTTTCAACGGTCATTACCGCGATAGGGTATATCGGGGCCCCCTTCGACGGATTGCCGGTGGACGAGAAGCGCGGCATCGTGCGCAACGAGGAGGGGCGCGTCGAACCGGGTGTGTATGTCGTTGGCTGGTCGAAGCGCGGGCCGTCAGGCACAATCCCGACCAACCGTGCCGATGCCATGGCGGTTGCCGATTTGATCATGGCAGATTTCAAGACCGGCCCCACGGGCAAGCTGGGTCCCGAAGCGATCGACCGTATCCTTACCGCCAGGGCCGTCAGGCCCGTCGGCTTCGCCGAATGGATACGCATCAATGAAGCCGAAATGAAGCGCGCCGCGGATGGTCGGCCGCGCGAAAAATTCACCCGAATTTCCGACCTGCTAGCGGCTTGCCGCGATTAATGCGGCCGCCGCCTGGCCTTTGTGGAGATCCAACCATGAAGCCCGTACCGACCGGCACCACCTACGTGCATCGCGTGGAAACCACGCACGCCCACACCGCCGACGCGATTGGCAACAAGGGAGTTCGCGTCGTGGCGACGCCTGTGTTGATCGGATTTCTCGAAACCGCGGCCCTTGAATGCATCAAGCCATTCCTCGACGAGGGCGAGAGCTCGGTCGGCACGTTCGTGAATGTGCGTCACCTTGCCGCGGTGCCCGAAGGTGCGTTTGTCGAGGCGGCTGCTTCCGTGACCGCCGTCAAAGGCAGGCAAATCGAATTCGCCGTCAGCGCCAAATGGAACGACAAGCTGCTCATGGAGGGTGCACACGGTCGCGCGGTCGTGACGCTTGCGCGATTTCTCGAGCGGCTTGGGCTCAAACTTTCAGCGTGATTCGTCACTTGCGCTTCCCCCCTTCATAGACGAACCATCCCCGCCCCGCCCTGCGGCCGTCCCTTCCGGCACTGACCATTTGCTTCATAAGCGGGCGCGGCATGAAGCGCGGACCGTACGCCTCATGAAGAATTTCCTGAACCTGGAGGGAGAGGTGATTGGTCACCTGATCCATCAACTCGAACGGGCCGAGCGGATGGCCGAGTCCGAGCTTGCAGGCCGTATCGAGATCGGCAGGACTTGCGACACCTTCTTCGACAAGCCGTACCGCCTCGATGAAGAAGGCGTGCAGCAGCCGATTGACCGCAAACCCCACCACGTCCTTGATCCGCACCGGCGTCTTTCCTGCATTGCGGCAGAACGTCATGACGCGCTCGACGACCGCCTCCTCTGTATCGAATGCCGGAATCACTTCGACGAGCTTCATGCGCGAGACGGGCGAGAAGAAGTGAGTTCCGATGAACCGCTTGCGCCGATCCGGCTTGACGCTCGCGGCGAGTGTTGCAATCGAGATCGTCGAGGTGTTGGAGGAGAGAATGCAGTCGGCCTTGCACACCCGGTCGAGGGTGCCGAATATCTCGCTTTTGACCGCTGCGTCCTCGAACGCCGCTTCAATAACGAAGTCGCAATCGGCATAGGCGTCCAAGCTCGGCACGGATTTTAGATGGGCCAGTGCTTGGGTTTCTACCGCCCGGTCCCAAAGGTCGCGGGCGACGCCCTTTTGCAGTATGTCCGCGATTTTCGCGAGAGCACTGCCGATTCGCTCAGCATTCGTGTCGGTGAGGATGACTTCGTGGCCGGCCATCGCGAAAACGAGGGCGATTTCCGAACCCATCATGCCGGCGCCGACGACGCCGATTTTCTCCTGCGACATGCCATCGCCTTTCCAAAGGTGCAGCTGCATAAGGCTTCCCGCATGCCCCCTTAATTCCCCAGCCTAGCCATAATCTCGGCCAAATTTGAAGCTGTTATGGCCGCCCTACGCGTTCCGGCGCCGCGAGCGGAAAAGTGTGGAAACGGCAGGAAGGGTGACCGCCGTCACAGCGCCATACGCCGGGAAGAGTCAAACCCCCGGTAAGGCTTGCCGAAACGCGATGAGAACCGGCTAGGGCCAGAACAGCAAGAGGTGTCGTCATGCTTCCGACCTCTCCCCACGATGCAATATTCCACGTTTGGCGTGAGCCGGTCCCCGACCGCGGGCGTTGGCATCGCTATCTCTGCATTCAACTATTCGCCGTCCTTGGCCTTGTAGTACTCCTCTACTGGCTGCCCCAAAGCTGAATTTCCGCCTGCGTTCCCCCTGCTTTCGCATTGGTTTCTCGTCGGCGTTCGTGGCCGGTCGTTGCCCGAATGCCGATGGGGAGCGGCGGACGAACGCCCACCTCGACCGTTAAGGCGCATTCGGGAAGCACGGAATTAGATTCCGTCCGGTAGATGCCCTCGCTGCCCCAGAGCATCACGTCCTTCTTGTGATCGTCGGCCTAAAAATTGCCGTCGCCGTCGCGATACGAACCTGAAATCCAGAAATTTATATGAAAAGGAATGTATTTCCGGATAGACTCGTCCCCGACGTCGGGGAGGAGGCTCCAGCGATATAACATGAGCAACAAGGAACATTCGAGTGACGGCAAGGTCCCCTTCGATCGACGCGCCTTTCGGAACGCCCTCGGCCGGTTCCCGACTGGCGTTACCGTCGTGACCACGCTGACCCCCGATGGCATTCCCATCGGACTAACCGCGAACTCCTTCAGCTCGGTGTCGCTCGACCCTCCCCTCGTTCTTTGGAGCCTGGCGAAATCGGCGTCGGCCCTGCCGATTTTCCTCAACGCACCCCATTACGCGATCAACGTTCTTGCCGCCGAGCAGATCGCCCTTTCCCGACGATTCGCAAACGAGCGCGGCGATCGCTTCAAGGGTGTCGAGTGTCGCCGCGGCCTTGGCGGCGTGCCGATCATCGAAGGCTGCACAGCGTGGTTCGAATGCCACAACGTGGCTCGTCACGACGGCGGCGATCACGTCATCCTGATCGGCGAGGTGGAGCGATTTGCCGAGGCGGAGCGGCGCGCGCTGGCCTTTCACGCGGGCGACTACCACGTCACCGCACATCACCCCGAAAGCCTCCCGCAACCTGACGGCCGGCACTCCTTCGACGACTATCTTCTCGATCTCCTTGGTCGGGCCAGTCACCTGGCAAGCGGGCAGTTCCACGCCCTCCTTAAGGCTCGGAATGTATCCGTGTCCCATTGGCGCATCCTCGCCGCACTTTCCGCCGGCGAGGCCATGACGATTTCGGGTCTCGCCCGGGTCGTCCTTTTCAAGCAGCCGACGCTCACGAAAGCGATCGATCGCATGGCGCTGCTCGGCCTTGTGCGCCGAAGTGCGTCGGCGGCCGATCGCCGCCAAGTCCTCGTCCGCATTACCGGCCGAGGTCGGCTACTCATGCGCAAGCTTTTGAAGTATGCGAGAAAACACGAAACCGACCTGCTGGCCGCGTGCAAGTCGGGCGAGGCCGTGGAGCTAAAGGCAGCACTTCATGCGCTCATCGACCAGCTCGGCAAGGACGAAGGACGGTACAGGCGGGAAGCCGACAGCGAAACGAGCTAGCGTGGCGAATCCGAAATTCGCTCACGGTCCCGCACCCAGATGTGGCGAATTACGGATTGGCCGCACTAGCGCCACAGGTTGGATTTGGCGAGATCGATGATTTCGTCGGCCCGCCCG
>DASPOR010000222.1 GCA_035625915.1 Alphaproteobacteria bacterium
GGACCACGGGGAGCGGACCGGCGGTGGCCTTTACGGCCGCGCGGGCGAGCGCCGAGGCGCCAGCCAAGGTCGTCTTCGTCGGAAACGGAGGCGTCATGGCCGGACCTCAAGGAGAGGAGGTCGTCACCCTGACGATCGAGCTGGCCGGCGATGCAACGCGCTTGGTGCGACGCCGCTCGCCGTGGACCGGGTCGCGGATGCACCCCGAGGATGTTTCGCCGCGCGACGAGGTCGTTCTGATCGAAGGCAAAGTCGATATCTCCTTCGTGTTCGGGCGCATCCTGCCCAATGGCGCGCTCGAGTGGAATGAAAACTGGGGGGACAAATCGGCGCTGCCGCGCTTCGTAAGGCTGATTCTGCGCGACCGTGGAACCGGCCTCGATCTGCTCGGCGAAACAGATTTCGTGGTACGTGCCGATGCACCCGCCGCCTGTGGTCGGTCCGACGCCAATCCCGGTTGTCTAACGCAAGCGCTGCAGGCTGCCGCCGGTTCGCCCGGATCCGGGGGGAAGTCGCCATGACGGATCCTGATCGACGCCGAGGCGTGGTGCTGGTGATGGTGCTGTGGTCGATTGCCTTGTTGTCGGCACTTGCAATGGCGGCATCGGTGAGCTTCCGCGGGTTCGCTGGCATCGCGGCGATCGGACGAGATCGCGTGCAGGGCGAAGCCCTGTTCACCGCTGGGCTCGAGGTGGCTGCCAGTATGGTCGCGAGTTCAGCACCGTTTACCGAGCTCGAAACCATCGTCAATCTTTCCACCGGTGCGGTTCGCGCCCGCTTGAGCGACGAGGGGGGACGTATCGACGTCGGTAAGGCGCCGGCGGAGGTCCTGGCAGCCCTGTTGCGTTCCGTCGGTGCGCCCGAAGCGCAGGCGAATGATGCGGCGCAGCGGATCGTTCAATGGCGCAATCGCAACAATAGCGCGCCGCCGGGTGCGACCGCCCCTGCAAGCAACACGCTCGCGAAAAGCCTGGGCACGGATACAGGCCAGCCTTTCGCCGATGTTCTCGAGATCGCCCAAGTTCCCGGAGTGGCCCCCCAATGGGTCGCCGCCATGGCGCCGCTCACGACCGTATTCGGCGCTCAAACCGTAAACCCGCTAACGGCACCAGCCGCCGTGATTGCTGCTTTGCCGGGCGTCGACCGTGTGCAACTTGCGTCCTTCCTCGCCGCCCGCCGCGCCTCTCCGGCCGATGAGCGAATTGGCGCGACTTTGGGACCGGCACAACGCTTTCTTGCAACGAAGCGTGAGCAGGTCGTGGGGGTCGAACTTGCGGAAACGCTTCCAGATGGCTACGCGGCGGCGGCCCGGGCCGTGATGGTGCTCATGCCCCAAGATAGCCAACCTTATCGGATCCTGGTGTGGACGCCGCTGCCACCTTCGACGCTCCGCTAGCGGGACGGGAGCCCATAAATCGCGGTCACGATCATGCAAATTCCCACGTTCTTGCGACGATGGATAGAGGTTCTGGCTTCCGTGTACTTCGCCTGCTACGAGGCGTGGCGCGCCCGGCGGCCTTTGATTATTGCGTGCGAAGACGATCATTTCACCGTGCGCAAAGTGCAATCGACATCCGGGACCGACATTCGGTTCGAACGGCCGGACGAGCTCGACGGGACCGTGCTCGCGGCCGGCACGCCACTATCTCCCGAGATGATGCGGGCCGCCCGCGACAGCCTCGTTATTTTCGAACTTCCCGCCGATGATGTCGCGGTGCGGCGGATTTCCGTTCCGGCCCAGGCGCGCGAGTTTCTCCCCGGAATCGTCCACAATAAGATCGAGCGTCTTTCTCCGTGGCGCGCTGATCAAAGCGCCTGTGGCTTCGATGCCGACGTCAGCGTTGAGGATCCGACAGTCCTCGATGTCCGCGTTCTCATCGCGTCCCGTGCTGCCATCGATGCTGTTCGCGAAAAGCTTGCCGCGATTGGATTGGTGGTCGACCGCGTCGTGACGGTTCAGCGCAACGCTGAAACGGCGAAGCCTATAACCTTATGGTCGCGGCTTGCGGCCGCCTCGCAGCAAGACCTCGGGCGCCTACGCTGGCGTATCGGCGCGGGCATTTCCGCGGTGATCCTCGTAAGCTCTAGTCTGAGCCTGTGGGCGCTGATCTCGGCTGTTTCCATTGGCGATGAAAGCGAGGACATCGCGGCCCACACCAAAATGCTGCAGCGTCAAATCGATGGTCCGAGGACGCCGCAATCGATCGCGTTGCTCAATCCCAACGAACGGGCGTGGTACGAGAAAGAGGCATCGCCGACGGCTGCGATCGTCATTGAGGCGGTATCGCGGGCGCTTCCCGATGCCGCTTATCTGACGGAGCTGCACCTCGAAAACACCACCTTGCGCATGATCGGGTTGACTAGCGATGCGCCGTCGCTGATCGCTCCGCTCGAACACTCGGGGCACCTGACCAACGTTCGCTTCTTCGCCCCCACGACGCGCGGAACCGATGGCACACTCTTCAGGTTTCATATCGAGGCGCGTGTCGAGCCTCATTTCCGCATGGCAGACGACCAACGATGATCAAGC
>DASPOR010000223.1 GCA_035625915.1 Alphaproteobacteria bacterium
TGGTGATCGATCATGCGGTGCCTGGGGGCTTCAGCCGCGAGCTCAATAAGGCCGTGCTCGACGATGAAAGCCGTGGCGTGTTCCAGGGCAAGATCATTGTCGCGCCCGGGGCCCAGAAGACTGACGGCAAGATGATGTCCCAGGCCCTGCTTCTGTCCGAGCAGGCCGAGGCCGACCATAAGCCGGAGCTGGAGATCTTCGCTGATGACGTGCAATGCGGGCACGGTGCGACCGCGGGCGCGCTCGACCAGGATCTCCTGTTCTACGTCAAAGCGCGCGGCCTGCCGCAGAAAGAAGCCGAGGCGCTCTTGATCGCGGCCTTCGTCGGGGAGGCTTTTGAGGCAATTGAGCATCAGGACGTCGAGGAGGCACTGATGGTGGTCGCGCAGGGGTGGCTTGCCGCACGCCCCTGAAGGCGTCGACACCACGGCGACCGTCAAGGAGGCAGGTAACCATCGATCGTCATCCCAGGGGCACGCGGTTTGAGCCCAGGGTGTCGGCAGCGAGTGAAAGGCATGCATCCCGCAGTCACCAATGGCAGCTACGACGTGGCCCGCATTCGCGAGGATTTTCCCATTCTCGCGACCCAGGTCTATGGCAAGCCACTCGTCTATCTTGACAATGCGGCGTCGTCCCAGAAACCGCGGGCCGTGCTCGATCGCATGCAGCAGGCCTACACCAGGGAATACGCCAATGTTCACCGCGGCCTGCACTATTTGGCCAACGCGACGACCGAAGCCTATGAGCGTGCGCGTGAGACGGTGCGGGCGTTTCTCAATGCCGAAAAAACCCAGGAGATCGTCTTCACTCGCAACGCCACGGAAGCGATCAATCTGGTCGCTCACTCGCTTGGCCTTGAGGGCATCAAACCCGGTGACGAGATCGTGCTCTCGATCATGGAGCATCATTCGAATGTCGTGCCGTGGCACTTCCTGAGAGAACGCCGCGGCGCCGTCATCAAATGGGCGCCGGTCGATGATGACGGCAATTTGCTTCTGCAGGTCTTTGAGTCGCTGCTCACCGAGCGCACCCGGATGGTGGCTCTCACCCACATGTCGAACGTTCTCGGCACGATTGTGCCAGTAAACGAGGTGGTTCGGCTCGCCCACGCCCGAGGTATTCCGGTTCTGCTCGATGGCAGTCAGGCGGCGGTGCACCTTGACGTCGACGTGCAACAGATCGGTTGTGACTTTTATGTCTTCACCGGGCACAAACTCTATGGACCGACCGGCATCGGCGTGCTTTACGGCCGCTACGCTCGGCTCGACGCCATGCCGCCATTCAATGGCGGCGGCGAGATGATCCGCGAGGTCTACGAGGACCGCATCACTTATGGGGATCCGCCGCATAAATTCGAGGCCGGCACCCCCGCGATCGTGCAGGCCATCGGGCTCGGCGCCGCCATCGACTACCTGAGCTCGATCGGCAAGGCACGCACCCGCGCGCACGAGGATGGGCTTGTCAAGTATGCGCACGAACGATTGCGCGAAATTAACACGGTGCGGGTTTTCGGCAATGCGCGACAGAAAGGCCCGATCGTATCCTTCAACATGGAGGGTGCGCACGCCCATGATGTGGCGACCATCATCGATCGCTCCGGGGTCGCCGTTCGCGCAGGCACGCACTGCGCCATGCCGCTGTTGGCTCGCTTCGGCGCGACCGCCACTTGCCGGGCCTCGTTTGGCTTGTACAACACCCGTTCCGAAGTCGACACTCTGGTGCAGGCTTTGATCAAGGCGCAGGACTTCTTTGCATGAGAGACGACGAGATGGCCGAAGACACCCATCCGCAGGCGGCAGACATGCCCGCTCCGGCCGCCTCTGCCGCGGCTGAACCGGGGTTGCCGGTGGAGGAGCTCGAGCGTCTGACCGATAGCATCGTCGCGGCGTTGAAGACCGTGTACGACCCGGAGATTCCCGCGGACATCTACGAACTCGGCTTGATCTACAAGGTCGACATTGCCGATGACCGCAAGGTCGCGATCGAGATGACACTCACGACCCCCAATTGTCCGTCGGCGGCCGAGCTGCCGGCGATGGTCGAAAATGCGGTCGGCAGCGTCCCAGGGGTTGGCGACGTGTCGGTCAACATCGTCTGGAATCCGCCGTGGGATCCAAGTCGGATGTCGGATGAAGCGCGCGTTGCACTCAACATGTGGTGACCCGTTGCGCCGGCGTGGCGAGGATCCCACATGAGGAATGAGGAGAAAGCGTCGATGGCCAATTCGCGACCCAGGCCGCAGGTGATGCGGTTGAGCGATGCCGCAGCCAGTAGAATCCGTCAGATTGTCGCCAACACCCCCAGGCCGATTGTGGGCGTGCGCGTGGGGGTTAAGAATGGTGGCTGCGCCGGAATGTCCTATACCATGGACTATGCGGAGCGCGTTGAGCCCAATGACGAGGTGATTGAGGACAAGGGTGTGCGGCTCTTGATCGATCCCAAAGCCGTGCTGTTTTTGCTCGGCACTGAAATGGACTACAAGGTCGACAAACTCTCGGCGCAGTTCGTTTTCAATAATCCCAACCAAACCTCGGCCTGCGGCTGTGGAGAATCCGTCGCCTTGACCCCCGCGCAAGAACCGGCGGGCGTCGACGCGCCCTGAGGCCCGTCGCGGTCATGGATCGCGAGGGCGTCGCCGATTTATTTGTCCAATTCGGGCCTGTCAGTGTCCGTCGCATGTTCGGCGGTGCCGGCATTTGGGCCGATGGGACGATGTTCGGGCTCCTCGTCGATGGCGTCATCTATCTGAAGGCCGACGCGGCGATCATGGCGGACTTCGAACGCGAGCAGATGCGGCCTTTCGTCTACGCAACCAAGAGCGGTTCGCGCTCGCTGCGGTCCTATTGGCGAATGCCGGATCGGCTCTATGACGATCCCGAGGCACTGGCCGACTGGGCACGGCGGTCTCTTGCCGCGGCACAGCGCGCAGCCGTCTCGCGGCGGCGACCGGCCGTCACCCGACGCGGCAATCGACCAACGAGGTGAGCGCGGATTCAGTTTCGCCGATCACCTGGTTGC
>DASPOR010000224.1 GCA_035625915.1 Alphaproteobacteria bacterium
TTTGATTTTATTCATGCTCATCTGCGGTGACCAACTTTCGTTAGAATAGGCGTCACGTTTTACAATTATACATAGCACGAAGCAAGCTCACGATTGTCAGGCCCTGACCCGCATCGCGCTCGACCCCCCACCTTGCCCCCAAGCGTCTCCCCTGATATCAAACGCGGCGCGGCGCCCCACAGGCAGTGCCCGGACCGTCTAATTCAAGGCAACCCACTCGGATGTGGAAGTTTCTGGCCAAGGTGGGCGTATCGGCCCTACTCATCTGGCTCTTGCTGCGTGGGCAAGACGTCGGCGCACTCTGGCGGCAGCTCCTGGCGGTCGAGCGTCTACATTTGATTGCTGCGGCAGCGGTGCTCTGGCTGCTCGCGATCCCCTCGGCCCTTCGCTGGTCGAAAATCCTCGAGGCGATGGGGCGGCCCCTTGGCTTGCGCGCAACATTCCCCCTCGTCCTGATCGGCCTTTTTTTCAACCTGACGCTGCCCTCCTCCTTCGGCGGCGACGCCGTGCGAATGTGGCGGGCGAACCGCGCCGGTTTGCCGGCGGCAACCGCCGTCTTGAGCGTGATGGTCGACCGTCTTATCGCGCTCGCCGCACTCTTGCTGCTCGTGCTCGCGGCCCTTCCGCTCTTCTTCGCACGCGTGGCCGACTCCCGCGCTGAGATTGGAGTCTTGCTTCTGCTCGGGATTGGATTTTTCGGCTTCGCCATCGCGATAGCGCTCGACAGGCTGCCTTTCTCGCTCGAGCGCTTCCGCATCGTGCGCGGGATCGCACAGCTTTCTGCGGAATTGCGAAACGTCCTCCTGACACCGGGCCGGGCGGCGCCGACGCTTCTTTACAGCCTCGTCAATCAAGGTGGGGTCATTGTCGTCGTGGCGATCCTGGCGAAGGGCCTCGGCCTGGCCGTGAGCTGGCCCGATTGCCTCGTCATCGTGCCGCTCGCCGTTCTTGCGACGGTCATTCCGATCTCGGTCGCAGGTTGGGGCGTGCGCGAGCAGGCATTTGTGACGGGATTCGGCTTGCTTGGCGTGCCTGCCGGGGGTGCATTGACGCTCTCGGTGCTGTTCGGTCTCGTCAACACCGTGATAAGCCTTCCGGGCGGTCTCGTCTGGCTCGCGTCGGGCGAGCGCCGGACGGGAAAGAATCGGATGACGATGGGGATGGACGGCGAATGAGCCTGGATCCAGGCCGTCTCTCGCCCCGCAAACGGGCCATATTGGCGCGCGCCGAGCGACAAGCGCGCGAGCGGCCCGATTGGATCGCACGCAACGCCTATTATTATGAGGAGGATCGACGTTACCTCGACTTCCTGGTGCCGCCGGGTGCGAGCGTGCTGGAGCTTGGCTGCGGCATCGGCGACAGCCTCGCCGCCCTCAGACCGTCGAGGGGCGTTGGGGTCGATTTCAGCCAAGCGATGCTCGAGGTCGCCAAGGCCCGGTATCCCTTCCTCGAGTTCCATGAGGGCGATGTCGAGGATCCTGCAACACTCGATCGCCTGGGCGGACCGTTCGACGTCATCCTCGTTTCCGATACGATCGGCGAGCTCGAGGATTGCCAGACGACATTGCGGCAACTTCACAAGCTCTGCTCGTCGGACACCCGCGTCATCATCAGCTACTACTCGGCGATGTGGGAGCCCATCCTCGAACTCGCCGAATGGATGGGCCAGAAGATGCAGCTCGAGCCACAAAACTGGCTCTCGTCGGATGACATCTCGGCCCTCGTCGAACTCGCCGGTTTCGAGGTCGTGAAGCGCGAATGGCGCCAACTGATACCCAAGCGATGCTTCGGGTTCGGCCGATTCGTCAATCGCTACATAGCGCCACTTCCCCTCGTGCGCAGGCTCGCCCTCCGTAACTACGTGGTGGCGCGACCGCACCCGAAGGAAGATTCGAGCCTGCTTTCCGCAACCGTCCTCATTCCCTGCAAGAACGAACGCGACAACATCGAGCCCGCGATCCAGCGTCTGCCGCGATTTTGCGAGGATCTCGAGATCCTCTTCGTCGAGGGCGGCAGCACCGATGGCACGCGCCCGGAAATCGAGCGCGTGATCGATGCCTATCCGGAGCGCAATATCCGCGTGCTCACGCAGCGTGGGAAGGGAAAGGGCGATGCGGTGCGCACGGGTTTCGAGGCGGCAAGCGGCGACGTCCTGATCATCCTCGACGCGGACCTGACCGTGGCGCCGGAATGGATTCCCCGGTTCCACGAAGCCATTCGCTCGGGACGCGGCGAATTCATCAATGGCTCGCGCCTCGTCTATCCAATGGAGGATCAGGCGATGCGGTTTCTCAATCTGGTCGCGAACCGCGTCTTTTGCTGGCTCTTCAGCTGGCTCCTCAACCAGCGCTTTACCGACACGCTCTGCGGCACCAAGGCGCTCAGCAAGCATCATTACCGGGAGATCGCGGCCAATCGCGACTATTTCGGCGACTTCGACCCCTTCGGCGATTTCGACCTTATCTTCGGCGCGGCGAAGCTCAATCTCAAAGTCGTCGAGGTGCCCGTGCGCTACGCCAGCCGGCGATATGGCGAGACGCAAATCTCGCGCTTTCGACACGGCTGGCTGCTACTGCGGATGGTGATCTTCGCGTTTCGCAAGCTGAAGGCGTTTTGAGCGGATTCGAGTTCCCGGATCTCTGAGCCGCAAGGGATTATGTCGGGATGCGACGGAGCGACCATTTGACATGCGCTTCCTCGCCGGCGAGCGTGCTTTCGAGGACGATCTGCTCGGTGCGCCGACCGCCGGCCGAAGCGCCGAGATAAATGCTTTCTTCGAGCGTCAACCTCCCGCCCGCCGCATCGAAACGAAAGGCCGCACCGCTTGGCAGACGCAGGAGGGTCGCGGTGCGATCGTGAACGATCGACGCCCGAACGTCGGGATGGAGATGAAAGCGTACCGCCAATCCGAGCGCATCTCCGGATCGGATGCGCGTCAGACGATCTTCGCCGCGAATATCGGCGCCGTCGGCCGCGAGATAAACGCGCCTGCGGTGGAGGACGCCAAAGGGCGGCTCGTAGCCGTCATGACTTGAATCGATCAGCACCGCCCCATCCACCTCTTCGCGCCGGCAGAGCACATGCTTCGGCCGGCGGCCGAGGCGACCGTCGCCCATGATCTCGGAGGAATTTGCGTTCGCGAGCGCCAGCGTCGAATGCGCGGCAGTCGCGCGTTGTGCGACCAGCCATTCGTCACTCGCATAGGCGCGCGCTCCGCAATTCACGATCATCCGCTCCCGCCCGTGGCTGAGTTCGAAGCTGAGCGTGCCCGCGTGGGCGCGGCCGTCGCTTTCGGGTGCGGCCGGCGTGCCGGTATCCATGACGATGAGAACCCGTCCTGCTGCGAGGCGCTGAAAGCCGGTGTGCGGTGCTGCCGATGGCGCAGTCCCCTGGGCGTTGGCTGCGGCGAGGGCGGTATCGATACCGGCCGCGTCGCCTTCGGCCGTGTGATTGAAAAGTGCCAACCCGCCGTCGCCGTGCCGGAAAAAGCGCACCATCGGCGCCATGCGGTCGATTGCCCCCTGAAGTCCGCCGGGCTGCTCGTGCTTGCCGGCCACGAGGGCTGCACGCACGCCGACCAATGCATTGAGGATATCGAGCTGAAGGGCAGGTGAGCGCTGGAAATGTCCGCCGTCTGGAAGGACCTGCCGGTCGACCTCCCGAAGAAGCAGCGCCAGTGCGCGTTGAAGCGGTTCGTTCGCCCGCGATAACGAGATTCTCGCATAAACGAGTCCGACCGCAGCACCAAGCCGGCTGCTGCCGTCCGGCCCGAGCGAAGGGGTGCCGAGCCGTATCACGCGCTCGAGATGGCGCGCTTGGCGCGCCAAGGCGCGGAGAACTTCGGCCCTGAACGAGTCATCCGACCCCTCCGTGAAGAACGGGTATTCCGCAAGCCAGGCAATGAGACGCCGGCCGAGGACGTCGCCGCGCCAGGGAAGCGGCGACCACTCGCTACAGCGTTCGAGCCAACCGGAGATGAGCGCGCGCGCGCACTCTCTTGCCGCCTGCGATCCTTCGGCGCGCAGATCCGCGAGCCAGCGAAATCCGTGAAGCGCTGCTTGGACCTCCTCGCGGGCCGGCATGGCGAAGGGATTGCTCGCCGTAATGCGGTCTCCGGCGATCGCGAATTCTCCGCGCATTATCTCGCTTCCACGCCGCACGTCGCCGGCGGCGACGGCGATGTTCTGCGCCAAGCCATTGGGTGAGGTGCCGAGGAGCGACAAGCGGTAGATCCCGCTCGCAAAGACCACGCGCTCGAAGTCTGCGCGGACTCGATCTTGGAATTGCTTGAGGTTTGCACGCGAGGATGCGGGCGCGCGGATCATCGGTGCATCCAGTCACCGGCCGCACGATTGCATCTCATCACGCATGCCCTCTGAGCTTTGCGATGTTGCTGGCATAGGCGGCAGGGCCGCCGCCGAAGGTCGCGGTACCCGCAACCAGCACATCGGCGCCGGCCTCGACTGCAAGGCGCGCGGTCTCGAAATTGACGCCGCCATCGACTTCGAGGTCGATCGGCTTGCCGAGGCCGTCGATGCGAGCGCGAAGGGCCTTGATTTTGTCGAGCTGCGAGGAAATGAACGCCTGCCCGCCGAAGCCAGGATTGACGCTCATCACCAGCACGAGGTTGAGTTCGGACAGCACATAGTCGACGGCGTTGGCAGGGGTTGCGGGATTGAGCGAGACGCCAGCGCGCTTGCCGAACGATTTGATGAGCTGAATGGTGCGATGAAGATGCGGGCCCGACTCGGGATGCACGGTGATGATATCGGCGCCGGCCTCGGCGAAGAGCGGGATATAAGGGTCGGCCGGCGATATCATGAGATGGACATCGAACGGCAAGGGGCTGTGCGGGCGAATTGCCTTCACTGCAGCGGGTCCGATCGTGATGTTCGGCACGAAATGTCCGTCCATGACGTCGATATGGACATAGTCCGCACCGGCGGCCGTGATGGCGCGCACCTCCTCGCCGAGCTTCGCAAAGTCGGCGGACAGGATCGACGGGGCAATGCGCACGGCACGTTGCATGTGACGCTTCCTATCAGCTTGGCCTGAAGCCCGCAAGCCGCGGAGGCGACGGGGGCAATGGCGCCCGCTCAGAGTCGCTCGAGCCGGCAGGCGTAGAAACCGTCGAGCCCGCCTTCGCCGGCAAGATGGCCCGGATGAGTCCGCAAGTCGCCGTCATCGTTGATAAGTGCCCCGATGCCGCCGACCTCGGCGGGCACGAGGGTGCGTCGCCGAAAGGGGACATCCTGGTCGAGGAACGCCCGGATGCGCAGCGGCCCTTCCTCGGGCTGCAGCGAGCAGGTGGAAAAGACGAGGAGCCCACCTGGCCTCACCATCTCGGCCGCCGCATGCAGCAGGCGATCCTGCTCAGCCGACATGCGGGCGACGTCTTCGGCGGTCTTGAGGTGCGCCACATCGGGATGACGTCGGATCGTTCCCGTCGACGTACAAGGGGCGTCGAGCAGCACCGCGTCGGCCGGCGATTCCGGTCGCCATGTCTCCGCATTCGCGGCAACGAGATCGGCCCTCAGACCGAGTCGTGCGAGGTTATCCGCAACACGCTTCAGCCGCGTGGCGGAACGGTCGAGTGCGGTCACGTGGCCGCCGCCAAGGGCGAGTTGTGCTGTCTTGCCACCGGGGGCCGCGCAAATATCAAGGACGTGCTTGCCAGCCACCTCGCCGAGCAGCCGGGCGGGAAGTGCCGCCGCCGCATCCTGTACCCACCAGGCCCCTTCGGCGAACCCGGCGAGCGCACTTACCTCGCCGACGACCGGCCGTCGCAGGGTTCCCGTTGGCAAAACCACGGCGCCGAGCCGCTCGGCCCACGCCCCCGGCCTCTCTTTGACCGTCAGGTCGAGGGGCGGCTCGGTCAAATGCGCCGCGGCGATCGCCCGGCAAACCGACTCGCCGTAAGCGGCACGCCAGCTTTCCCAAAGCCAATCGGGCGTGTTGATCCGCACGGCGTCCTGGCCTGCGACGAGAGCCTCTCCTTCGCTCGCGAGGCGGCGCAGGACCGCATTCGCAAGCGACTTGAAGCCGCCGCGATCGACCGACTCGGCAAGCATCACCGTTTCGCTCACCGCGGCGTGCGCGGGAACGCCGAGGAAAAGCAGCTGTGCGACGCCAAGTCGGAGAAGATGATGCGTGGCCCTCGCCTTGGGCGGCAACGGGTGACGCAGGCAGTGCGCAACCAGCGCATCGATCTGGCCGAGCCGCCGCAGCACCGTGGCGACCATGACATGAACGAAGGCTCGGTCGCGCGCCTCGAGCGCGGCGAGTGCCGGGTGGCTCTCGAGCAATTCGTGGAACGGCGTGTGGCGATCGAGAACCTGGGCGAGGATGTCGAGTGCAGCCCCCCGTGCCGCCGGAGGCTGCTGCTGCATCGATGCCGATTTAGGCGCTCGCGGGCTCACGAAGGCTCGTCTCGTTGAAATGAGGACTGCAGAATAGCGCCACGGCCGGGATTGGGGCGGCCAGAATGGGCGGATAGGGCGGCCTCGACAAGCCCCAAGGTCTCGCCTATCCCCAAGTAAGCGTCTATCCCCAAGGCCCGCTGACGCCGGCCATCTCCCGCAGGCGCCGGATGCGGTTGGCGGTTGAAGGGTGACTTGCAAAGAGGCCGGCCATGCGCGCGCCCGAGAGCGGATTCATGATGAAGAGATGCGCCGTCGCAGGATGTGCCGCGGCAATCGGATTCGGGACGCGTTGCGCATAGGCGTCGATCTTTTCGAGTGCGGAGGCGAGCCACAGGGGATGGCCCGATATCTCCGCCCCACCGCGATCCGCCTCGTATTCGCGCGAGCGGCTGATCGCGAGCTGCACGAGCGTTGCCGCGATCGGCGCCAGGATCGCGACGAGTATTACGCCGATGAAGCCGAGCGGATTGTTGCGACTGTCGCGCCCGCCAAAGGCGCCGAAGAACAAAGCCAAGTTCGCGAGCATGCCGATCGCACCCGCAACGGTCGCGGTGATCGTCATGGTGAGCGTGTCGCGGTGCTTGATGTGCCCGAGCTCGTGTCCGAGCACACCGGCGAGCTCCTGCTGATCGACGGTGTTGAGAAGGCCCGTCGTTACGCACACGGCCGCATGCTCCGGGTTGCGGCCGGTTGCGAACGCATTCGGCTGTTCCTGGTCGACGACGTAGATGCGCGGCATCGGAATGCCGGCGCGGTCGGCGAGCTGCTCGACGATGCCGTAAAGCCCAGGTGCCGCCGCACGGTCGACTTCGCGCGCGCCATAGAGGTTGAGCACCAACTTGTCCGAATTCCAATAGGCGAACAAGTTGGTTGCCGCCGCCACCAGCAAGGCGACAATCATGCCGCCCTGGCCGCCGACGACATAGCCGACGACCATGAAAATAGCGGTGAGTGCCGCGAGCAGCAGACCGGTGCGAAAGATGTTCATGACAAGCCGCAAAATGGTTGAGCGCGTCAGAGGGTCAAATGGGGACGAACCGGGCCTTCGTTCAAGGCTTGGCAGGCGCCGCCTGGCGACCTAAGGTTACCCCCATGAGCGAGGCTCGCATCGGCAAATCCGGCCAAAACCCTGCGGCTGACGACACCAATACCTCGACCGCCCGGCCGGATGCCCCCGCCGAGGCCGACGCATCGACACGCCTCAATAAAAAGAAAATCGTACCGGAAACGGGCGGGCCGAGCGGCCCCGAGCCGACACGCTATGGGGATTGGGAGCGAAAGGGCCGTTGCATCGACTTCTGATGAAGAGGGATCGATGAGCTGGCATCCAGGGGAAGAGGCGGCGTGCAAGCAGGGTACGGGCGCGATCGAAACGACCGTCACGCCAAGGCCTAGGGACCTCGGCGGGTTCGAGGTGAGACGGGTCCTGCCGGCGATTGAGCGCCGGATGGTCGGCCCCTTCGTGTTCTGGGACCATATGGGTCCCGTGTCGTTTCCAGCGGGCAAGGGCATCGATGTCCGCCCGCATCCTCACATCGGTCTCGCGACCGTCACCTATCTTTTCGAGGGCGAGATCGTGCATCGCGACAGCCTCGGGACCGTGCAGACGATTCGGCCCGGCGAGGTGAACTGGATGACGGCGGGCCGTGGCATCGTCCATTCGGAGCGCACCGGCTCCGATCTGCGCGGAAAGGGTTCGCGCTTGGCCGGAATCCAATCCTGGGTGGGATTGCCGGAGGCCGAGGAGGAGACCGCACCCTCGTTCGTTCATTACGGTGCCGACGCATTGCCCATGTTCTCGGGCGAGGGCAAGAGCGTTCGCCTCATCGCCGGATCGCTTTACGGCCGGACCTCTCCTGTGCGGGTGTCTTCCGAGATGCTCTATGCCGATGTGTCGCTTGAAGGGGGTGCGGTATTTTCCGTTCCGACCGAGCATGAGGAACGCGCCGTCTATATTGTGCAGGGCGCAGTCGAAATCCTCGGCCGACATTATGCCGAGGGACAAATGCTCGTGCTGAGATCTGGCGCCGAAGTCACACTCTCCTCGCCTTCGCCGGCGCACGTCATGCTGCTCGGCGGCGCTTCGCTCGGGGCGCACCGCCATATATGGTGGAACTTCGTTTCAAGCTCCCGCGAGCGCATCGAACAAGCCAAGGCGGATTGGAAGGCCGGCCGATTCGCGATGGTGGCCGGCGATCCGGAGTTCATCCCCCTACCTGAATAGCCCGACCCAATGGGAGGTAGCCCACTTCGGCCCGATCCCAAGTTCGATTGCTTGCCCCCATCCCCGAGGGACGACTTGTTCTATTCGTTTCGGAAGAAATTCCTCCATCGCCGGCACCGCAGAACCGATCACTATTCGGTCTTCCGTTGGCGCGATCTCAATCTGTTGCTCGACACGAAGGATTATGTCGCACGGAAGATCCTGATCGGCGGTGGGTTCGAGCCGGATTTTCTTGCCGCGGTCGAGGACGCCGTAGCACGGCGCAGTCCGGAAATCTTTGTCGATGTCGGCGCCCATTTCGGGCTCTATGCCTGCGTTGCCGCAAGCCACGGCGTGGCCGAAATTCACAGTTTCGAGCCGAATCCGAGGCTGGCGGCCTTTCAGCGCGCCAATTTCGCAATGAACGGCTTTTCGGGTATCCACGTCCATGAGTGCGCGCTCGGCGACCTCGACGCCGACGATCGGGAATTCCTGGTGTCGCCGCGATCGAATGCCGGCCTCTCGAAAGTGGGCGGCGCGGTACCGAACCAAAACTGGCAGTCCCGAAGGATATCCCTGCGTCGTCTCGACGGGTTGCTCCCGCACGCCGACAAAAGTGCCGTGCTCAAGGTCGACGTCGAGGGTGGCGAGCAATCCTTCCTCGCGGGCGCCGAGCGATTTCTCCGGGAGAATCGGTGCGTGCTCTTCATCGAGATCAACGACGATCTTGAAAAGACCAGCCGGCAACTCGGCGCGATGGGCTACGAACGGACGCGAGCGTTCGCGGATAATAACTACTGCTTCGAGACCCGCCGCGATTTGCCCTAACGATCGCGCGGCGTCATTTGTTCATGCGATTGTCCACGAGATCGTCGACGACATGTGGATCGGCGAGCGTGCTCGTATCGCCGAGCGCGTCGTATTCGTTGGCGGCGATCTTGCGCAATATGCGCCGCATGATCTTGCCGGAGCGGGTCTTCGGCAGTCCCGGCGCCCATTGTATGAGATCGGGAGACGCAATCGGGCCGATTTCCCTGCGAACCCACTGGACGAGTTCCTTCCTGAGCGCTTCGGTCGGCTCGGCACCCGCTTTCAACGTGACATACGCGTAGATCCCCTGGCCCTTGAGGTCGTGGGGATAGCCGACAACGGCCGCTTCGGCAACGAGCGCGTGGGCCACGAGGGCACTTTCGACCTCGGCCGTACCGAGACGATGGCCCGAGACGTTGATCACATCGTCGACGCGCCCAGTGATCCAGTAATAGCCGTCCTCGTCGCGCCGGCAACCGTCGCCCGTGAAATAGAGGCCCTTGTAAGCCGAGAAATAAGTCTGCACGAACCGCTCGTGATCGCGAAAGACGGTGCGCATCTGGCCGGGCCAGGAATCGGCGATGCAAAGATTTCCCTCGCACGCACCTTCGAGCACCGTGCCGGCGGCATCGACCACGACGGGTTTGACGCCGAAAAACGGGTTGGTCGCCGATCCCGGCTTGAGCGCCGTCGCACCGGGCAGCGGCGTGATCAAGATGCCGCCCGTTTCCGTCTGCCACCAGGTGTCCACGATCGGACAGCGATGCTCGCCAATGACCCTGTGGTACCAGAGCCAGGCCTCCGGATTGATCGGCTCACCCACGCTGCCCAAGAGACGCAGGGACTTGCGCGACGTCTTTTCGACGGGCGCTTCGCCTTCTCGCATCAGCGCGCGGATTGCGGTCGGTGCCGTATAGATGATGCTCACCTTGTGCTTGTCGCACACCTGCCAAAAGCGCGAGGCATCCGGGTAGTTGGGCACCCCCTCGAACATCAGCGACGTAGCGCCATTCGCGAGGGGGCCATAGACGATATAGCTATGCCCCGTGACCCACCCGACATCCGCCGTGCACCAGTAGATGTCGCCGTCGTGATAGTCGAAGACGTACTGGTGTGTCATCGAGGTAAAGACGAGATATCCGCCCGTGGTATGCAGAACGCCCTTGGGCTTGCCGGTCGAACCGGAGGTATAGAGGATGAAAAGGGGGTCCTCCGCATCCAGGTGTACCGGCTCGCAGTTCGCAGGCGCCTTCGCGACGAGATCGTGCCACCAGAGATCGCGCCCCGCCTTCCATCCGACATTGCCGCCGGTATGCTTCAGCACAATCACGTTCTTGACGGTCGGGCACGCCTCGAGGGCTTTGTCGGCGTTCGCCTTGAGCGGCACCTTGCGGCCGCCGCGCAGGCCCTCATCCGCCGTGATGAGCAGATTCGAGTCGCAATCCTGGATGCGCCCCGAAAGGCTGTCCGGCGAAAAACCGCCGAACACGACCGAGTGGATGGCGCCGATGCGCGCGCAGGCGAGCATGGCGACCACGGCCTCCGGAACCATCGGCAGGTAAATGGTGACGCGATCCCCCTTCTTGACGCCAAGGCCGAGCATGACATTGGCGAACTTGCAGGTTTCCGCGTGCAATTCCTTGTAGGTAATGTGCTTGCTATCCTTCGGGTCGTCGCCTTCCCACAAGATCGCGATCTGATTGCCGCGCGTCTTCAGGTGGCGATCGAGGCAGTTGTATGACGCGTTCAGTTTCCCGTCGCTGTACCAGCGAATATGCACGTCGCCTGTGAAGGAGCAGTCCCTGACTTTCGTATAGGGCTTGAACCAGTCGAGGCGCTTTCCCTCCTCGCGCCAGAACCCTTCGGGATCGTCGATCGAGCGCTTGTACATGGCGCGGTACTTGGCCTCGTTGCACCAGGCCTTCTCCGCCCAACCGTGCGGAACCGGGAATACCTGATCGTCCATAACGTTCCCTCGAATGCTAGGGCTTTTCGGGCCACGGCCCTCGCCCTGTGGGCGCGCCGCTCTCGGGTGCTGCGGCGGCCAGGAATTATCGGAGAAAGGTACCTGACAGACAAGCGCCGTGGCAGCCTCGAACGAGCTCAAGCCCGTGCCGCTGATCCCGTACCGCCGCCAAGAATCACCATGCCGTCCGCGATCCCGACAGGTACCGGCTCGAGGCGCTGGCCATGGCAGGGGCCGGCGAAGCAAAAGCCGTCATAGACGCGAAACCGTGCGCCGTGGGTTGCGCAAAGAATGTGACGCTTGTCGTAGGTCATGAAGCGATCCGGGATCAGGTCGAGGGGTGTGCCCACATGGGGACAACTGTTCACGTAGCCGTGGACCCGCTTGCCCTGGCGGAAGACTGCGATAAGTGTCTGCTCGGACCCTTGGCCGAGGGTAAAGCCGCGCCCCTCGCCCTCGGGGATCTCATCGAGCCGGCAGAGGATCAGGGGACGGACGCGATCGCTCATGCTGCTAGGGCTTCACACCCGCCATTTTGCAGAGGATTCGCCACTCCTCCGCCCCGATGGGCACGACCGAAAGGCGCGATTGGCGGACGAGGGCGAGGTTGCCGAGCCGCGGCTCGGCCTTGATCTCGGCGAGCGTCACGGGCCTTTCGGCCGGCATTACCGGCTTCAGGTCGACCATGCCAAAGCGGCCCGTGGGGTCGGTCGGGTCGGGATGATAGAGCGCGCACACCTCGGCGATGCCGACGATGCGCCTCTCGTCGCCCGAGTGATAGAAAAAGCCGCGCTCGCCGATCTTCATGGCCTTCATATTGTTGGAGGCTTGGTAATTGCGCACGCCGTCCCAACCGGTCGACCCTTTCGCCACGAGATCGTCCCAGGAGAACTCCTCGGGTTCCGATTTGAAAAGCCAGTGCGCCACGACGCTGTCCCCGAACCTTCGAGCAGTCTTTCCGCTTTGCGGCGTCACAATATCCGATGAATGGCCCCTCGGGATAGCGTCCGTCACTTGCGACGCTAACTCTGCAGTCGCTCATTCTTGAAAGGGCGCGCCAAAAGCTTGGCGACGGTGTCGTCGATCGAGGCACCCCGATGCAGGATTACGTGAACGGCCGTAGAGATGGGCATCTCGACACCGAGTTTTTTCGCGAGCTCGACCGCCGAGACTGCGGTTGTGACTCCCTCCGCGACCGAGCGGCGCTCGGCGAGAACATCGTCGAGCTTGCGTCCTTCTCCAAGCGCTGCGCCCAGGGAGAAATTCCGCGATTGCGCCCCGTTGCAGGTGAGCGTGAGGTCGCCGAGGCCCGAGAGCCCCATGAACGTCTCGGGACGCGCACCTTTCGCGATGCCGAGGCGGGCCATTTCGGCAAGTCCCCGTGTGATGAGGGCTGCGCGCGCATTGTCGCCGAGGCCGCATCCCGCCACGATGCCGCAGGCGATCGCGATCACGTTCTTGACGGCGCCGCCGATTTCGGCACCGGCAAGATCGTCGCTCAGATACGGTCGAAACCTCGCACTGCCGATCGCGGCCACGAGACGCTCACCCATGGCCTTGTCGCGGCAGGCAAGCGTCAATGCAGCCGGCAATCCGCGTGCGACCTCCGATGCAAAGCTTGGCCCCGAAAGGACCGCGAGCGGTATTGCCGGTAGGCACTCGACCGCGACTTCGCTGAGCAAGGCGCCGGTGCGCTGTTCGATTCCCTTGGCGCAGATCACGACCGGCGTTCCCGCCCCGATATGCGGCGCCAATCGGGTCGCGATCGAGCGCAGCGCCTGGGCGGGTGTTACGAGCAGGAGCGCATCGGCCTTCGCGATTTCCGCAAGCGAGCCCGTGGCGCGCACCGTTGGATCGAGTGCCACCCCGGAAAGGTAGAGCGGATTTTCGTGATGGCCATTGATGGCTTCGACGACCTCCGGTTCATAGGCCCAGAGCATCGCCTCATGTCCGGCCCGGCGCACGACGAACGATAGGGCCGTACCCCAGGCGCCGGCGCCCACAATACCGATTCGTTGAATTTTCCCGGCCATCGCGAACAGCAATCCCTCAATGCAGCACGGGCCACGCGTGTGGTGGATTTGAAGGTCCTATGATTTTGGCGGCGGCCGCGTCTCGGAACTTCAAATCCGAATACCACACTAGATACGATAATTTGCTCTTGTGGCTTTGAATCCGAAATCCGCTCCCGCCCCCAAATGTGGCGAATTTCGGATTCGCCACACTAGTGTGGTGGATTTGAAGTTCCTAACATTTCGGTGGCATCCGCGTTTAGGAACTTCAAATCCGCATACCACACTAGATAGAATATTTTGCTCGTGTGGCTTTGAATCCGAAATCCGCTCCCGGTCCCGCCTCCAAATCTGGCGGATTTCGGTTTCGCCACACTAGTGTGGTGGATTTGAAGTTCCTAACATTTCGGTGGCATCCGCGTTTTGGAACTTCAAATCCGCATACCACACTAGATAGAATATTTTGCTCGTGTGGCTTTGAATCCGAAATCCGCTCCCGGTCCCGCCCCCAAATCTGGCGGATTTCGGTTTCGCCACACTAGCCTCACGCCTTCACGCCGGCGCCAATCGCCGCGGGGGCGTCCGGGTCGAGCGGCCAACGCGGCCGCGGCGCAAAGTCGAGCCGATCGATGAGGCCGAGCTTCAGACGCTCGACGCCCGCCCACGCAATCATCGCGGCATTGTCCGTGCAAAGCCGCGGCGGCGGTGCGAGGAAGCGGAAGCCGGCTTCGCCCGCGACGCGTTCGAGCCGGTGGCGCAGGGTACGGTTAGCGGCAACGCCACCCGCGACGACAAGTGTATTCGCATCGGCATGGTGATGACGGAACGTCTTGAGCGCCTTTGCGGTCCGGTCGGCGAGCACGTCGGCAATGGCAGCCTGGAAGCTCGCGGCGAGGTCGGCCACGTCTTGCCGGTCGAGCTCGGCGCTGCCGGTGAGGCGGGACTCGATGGCCATTCGCACCGCGGTCTTGAGACCGGAGAAAGAAAAATCGCATCCGGGCCGCCCCAGAAGCGGGCGCGGCAGCGAAAAGCGCTTCGGATTCCCCGCCCGTGCGGCGTCTTCGAGTGCGGCACCCCCGGGGTAGCCGAGGCCGAGGAGCTTCGCGCATTTGTCGAACGCCTCGCCCGCCGCGTCGTCGACCGTCGTGCCGAGCCGGCGATATCGCCCGACGCCCTCGACGGCCAAGAGCTGGCAATGCCCGCCCGAGACGAGGAGCAGGAGATAGGGAAATGCCGCATCCTCGACAAGACGTGCCGAAAGCGCGTGACCCTCGAGATGGTTTATCGCGAGAAAAGGCTTGCCGGTGACCGCCGCAATCGCCTTTCCCGTCATGACGCCGACGATGACGCCGCCGATGAGACCGGGGCCGCCGGTCGCGGCGACGCCGTCGAGCTGGCCGAAACCGAGGCCCGCCTCGTCCATCGCCTCCGCCACCAGGCGATCGATATGTTCGAGGTGCGCGCGTGCCGCGATCTCGGGCACGATGCCGCCATAGGGACGATGCGCCTCGGCCTGGGAGAGAAGCCGCTCGGCCAGCACTTTGCGGTCGTCGCGCACGACGGCCGCCGCCGTCTCGTCGCAGCTTGTCTCGATGCCCAGGATGATCATGCCGGCCGCAGTCTAGCTCATATCACCTCGACGCACCCCCTTTCCTTGGCGCGCGGATATCGGTAGAGCTTGAATCATGCGCGTCCTCATCACCCGGCCCCGCGCGGAGGCGGAAGCGCTCGCCCAGTTCCTTCGGGCTCGCGGCATCGAAAGCACGATCGAGCCGCTGCTCGAGATTGAGCCCATCGCAACACCTGCACCCTCTCTCGATGGCGTTGCAGCGTTGCTTTTCACCTCGGCGAACGGTGCGCGCGCATTCGCAGCCGTTGAAAGCAGACGCGACCTTCCGGTCTATGCGATTGGCGCACGCACGGCCGAGGTGGCGCGCGAAGCGGGCTTTGCGAACGTGGAGAGTGCGGACGGCGATGTGGCGGCACTTGCCGCCCTCGTGCGGCGCAAGGTCGATCCTGCGAGCGGAGCGCTGCTGCATGGTGCCGGTGCCGCCGTAAAGGGCGATCTCGCGGCGATGCTCGCACCCGACGGCTTCGAGGTGCGGCGTGTGACGCTCTACGAGGCCGTGCCGGCAAAGGCGCTGTCGAGTGCAGTCGTGGCGGCCCTTCGCGATGGCTCGCTCGATGCGGTCCTGCTATTCTCCGACCGAAGTGCCGTAACTTTTATCCTTCTCGTGCGCAGCGCCGGCGTGGAGGAAACATGCGCGCGGCTGATCGCATTTTGTTTGAGCCCGTCGGTCGCGGAAGCAGCAAGTGCCGTGCGCTGGCGTGCGGTGCGAACGGCGTCGCGGCCGGAGCAGGCGGCCCTTCTCGATCTTCTGGCGTCGTCGACATTCCCGAGTGGCGTGGAAGATCCAGCACCGATGAACAAGGCCGATAGCGTGACGGACGCGAAAGACAACAAGCCCGAAGACGCGGCGGAGACTCAGGCGACGCGGGTCATTCGCGCTTTCGGGGGCATCCGTCCCATGGCGGCGAAGCTCGGCGTGCCGGTCACCACCGTCCAAGGGTGGAAGGAACGCGGTACGATCCCGGAGCCGCGTGTCGCCGAAGTGCTTGCCGCGGCGGCGAAGCAGGGGGTTTCACTTTCCGACCTCGATCTCAAGACTGATTTGAACGGCAAACTCCAGGCTCCGGACGAGATTGCCGCGGCCTCGCCTGGAACGCCGCCGCCGAAGCCGACGCCGGAAGTGCGGACAGCCATTCCGTCCATCGCCTCGCGGGGTACTGTCGAAGACGCTCCGGTGCGCGAGCCAACGCCCGCTGCCAATCAACAGCAAGCTAACCAATCGACAAAGGAGGCACCGCCCCCGTCGGCGGTACGGCGCCCTATCGGCTCCCGTGCGGTTGCGACGGCACTTTGGGCCGCGGCGTTCGCGGGGCTGATCCTTGCCGGTACGTTGAGCCTTCCTTACTGGGCTTCGCTCGTCGGGCTCGAACCGCCCGCGGATCGCAGCACTGCCGTGTCCGACCGAGAGGTTCAAGCGTTGCGCACGCGGCTCGAGACGCTCGAGAGTCGCATCGCGGCCCCACAACCCGAGGCGACGGCCGGCGCCAGCGCCGAGCTCTCGGCAAAAACGGCCGAACTCGGCAGTGAGGTTGGCGCCATCGAGCGACGCATCAAGGCTCTCGAGGCGAGCCTCGGCGATCTCGTCAACCGCCCGGAACCGAAGCCCGGGGCCGATCCCGAGAAACTCGCGGGCCTCGCCGATCAGACGGCGTCGCTCGGCCAACGTGTCGCGGCCCTCGAGGTGCTGACGAAGAATAGCAACGAGGCGACTGAACGGCGTGTCGCACTCGTACTCGCGGTCGGTCAGCTTCGGGACGCGCTTTCCCGCAAGACGTCCTACGACAAGGCGCTTGCGGCGGTTGTGGCCCTCGCCGAAGGCGATGCCGCACTCGCGGGGCCGCTTGCCGAGCTCAAGGTGCATGCGGCCACGGGGATCGCGACGCGCACGGATTTGACGTCGCGTTTCGACGCCGTAGCCCTCGCGGCGGCGCGCGCTTCGGCCGAGCCGGCTGGCTCGAGCTGGACCGATGAGGCTCTTGCCCGTCTCTCGCGACTATTCGTCGTTCGCCGGGTGAACGGCGATGTCTCGGGCGAGGGTGCGGATGCCGTACTTGCGCGCGCGGGGGCAAGGATTGACGCGGGGGATCTTGCCGGGGCTGTCACCCAGCTCACAGGTCTCAGCGGCCGGGCGGCCGACGCGGTCAAACCATGGCTGGAGGAGGCAAAGGCGCGGCTCGCCGCGGACCTCGCCCTCGACGAAATCGGTAGCTACGCGATCAAGCACCTGGATGAGGGCCGGTCTTGAGCCCCTTCGTCATGGGGAACGACGCGCGATGATCCGGGCAACCGTTTATCTTCTGGTTTTCGCCGTGCTCGCCGCGGCCGTGGCCTGGGTCGCGGATCATCCGGGTGCGGTCACGCTCACCTGGCTCGGCTATCGCGTCGATACGGACGTCGCGGTCCTTCTCGCAGCGCTCGCGCTTCTCGCCGCCGTCGCCATGATTCTCCTCTGGGCGCTGCGCCTCGTTTGGGGGACGCCGGGCAGAATGATGCGCCATCGGCGCGAGAGCCGCCGGCTCAAGGGCTATCGCGCCTTGACCCAGGGCATGGTCGCGGTCGCGGCAGGCGATGCCGACGAGGCGCGTCGGCAGGCGCGTCGGGCCGACGTTCTGCTCGGCGAGCCGCCACTCACCCTGCTGCTTTCCGCCCAGGCCGCACAGCTCAACGGCGATGAGGCGGCGGCAAGCAAATATTTCACTGCAATGCTCGATCGTCCCGGGACCAGGTTCCTGGGCTTGCGCGGGCTCATCGTCCAGGCGCGAAAGAAGGGCGATACGCCCGCGGCACTCGATCTTGCGCGGCGCGCGCGGGAGCTGCGGCCGAACACAGCATGGGTGCTGACGACGCTTCACGAACTCGAGTTGCGCGCAGGCGAATGGCTTGCGGCGGCGGACACGGCACGGCTCGCGACGCGCGCGCATGCGATGACGACGGCCGAGTCCGAGCGCAATCGCGCCATCGCGTTCTATCAAGCGGGCAAGGCGGCCGAGGCAAGCGGAGACAAGGACGCTGCCCTTCGCGACGCGCGCAGGGCGGTCGACCTCGATCCCTCCTTCACGCCGGCGGTGGTGCGCGCTGCGAGCCTCTGCGCAAATGCGGGCAAGCATCGTCGCGCGCGGCGTCTCATCGAAGAGGCGTGGTCCCGCGCACCCCATCCCGACCTGGCGGCGGCCTATCTCGCACTCGAAGACGACCAGGATCCGCTAAAACGCCTGATGCGCATGCAGCGGCTCGTGTCCCGCCGACCCGCCGATCCCGAAAGTCACCTCGCCCTCGCCCAAGCGGCCCTCGATGCCCGGCTCTGGGGCGAGGCGCGACACGCGCTCGAAGCCCTTGGAACGCGCGCGGATCGTGGGCTGACGGCGCGGGCCTGTCGGCTCTGGGCAACGCTCGAGGAGGCCGAGCATGGGGATGGGGCGGCTTCGCGCGCGTGGCTTGCGCGGGCGACGACGGCGACACCCGATCCAGCCTGGACGTGCGAGCAGTGCGGGACCGCCCATGCTGCCTGGGCGCCGTTCTGCGCACACTGCAGCGCCTACGACAAGCTTCATTGGCGAAGCCCCGCGCATACCCCGCAGCTCTCGAGCGAAGGTGCTTCGACAGCGGTGACAGCGGGGGCTTCGGCCGACGCGAGAGGACTAGAAGCACCCCGGCCCGCCGAAGCCGCGACCGATCTCGGCGCTGCCTCTTAAGCGCTAATTCATTAATGCGATTGACAATATCGCCGTGCGCCCGCTCGCGCGAAGGTGCCAGGGCCCGCGCAATGACGAAGGCTTGCGATGCCGGCTGTGGCCGAAGCAGCGTTCGCGCACGGTTGACGGATGGGGACCGCAAGCGTAGCTTCCGCAACCTTATCGAGGCCGCTCAGCGCCCGTGCCGCAACGGCCTTCTGCACGGCGCCGACGTAGCTCAGGGGTAGAGCAACTGATTCGTAATCAGTAGGTCCGCAGTTCAAATCTGCGCGTCGGCACCATCAAGCCCAAGCCCCGACACGCCGCCGCTGAAAGCGCGAACGCATCGATTTTACTTGGCCTTAGTCGGGCCGAAGATGCTTGACAGGTGCTGGTGGATTATCGATCTTCGCGCGGACTTCATCTGGGGATTCAAAGCTCCATCCCATTCCCATGCAAAGGCGGCGCGGATGCCGGTGAGAATGCTTTTCTGCTTTTGTTCCCTCCCACGCGAATTGTGGGATTGCGGCACGGCATGGGCCGCCGGGTTCCGCGGTGGACGTGCAAAATGTTCGGCATGAATCGACGCCGCGGAGGTCGGACCGGATCGTGAAGAAGGCCCTCATCATCGGCGGCGGTTTTTCCGGCTGTGCCGCGGCACACCAGCTCGCCCTCATGGGCGGTTGGGACACGACGGTCATCGAAAAGGGTCCGCATCTCGGTGCGGGCGTGCGGACCGTCACGTATGGCGGTCACCCCCACACATTCGGGCCGCGTCATTTCCTGACGCCGATGGAGCACGTCTTTCAATTTTTGAATTCCTATGTGCCGATGCGCCGATGCGCGGATCATCAGTTCCTCACCTACATCGAACGGGACGAGGCTTTTTACACCTATCCCATTCACCGCGACGATTTGTCGCGGATGCCCGAACGCAAAACCATCGAGGCCGAGCTGTCGTCCATCAGCGCAAACGCCATAAGCCGATTGTCGAAGGACGAACTCGCCGGCACCACGCGCCAGCAGCTCATGCAACTCAACGGGGCTGGGGCCGCGAAGAATTTCGAGGAGTTCTGGATCTATTCGATCGGCGAGACTCTCTACCGCAAGTTCGTCGACAATTATTCCCGCAAGATGTGGATGATTCCGGACAACAAGCTGATCGACGATTTCACCTGGTCGCCCAAAGGTGTCACGATCAAGGAGGGTCCGCGTGCCGCGTGGGACACGGCGATCTCGGCCTATCCGATCGCATTCAACGGCTACAACGACTATTTTCGGATTGCGACGGCGGAAGCAAAAGTCTATCTCAACACCGAAATCGAATCCTACGACATCCCCAGGAAAACGGTCGTGATCGGCGGCCGAAAGAGCACATTCGACATCATCGTGAATACGATTTCGCCGGATATATTGTTCGCATCGTGCTATGGGGAGCTACCTTACGTCGGCCGGGAGCTGCATCTCATCGTGCTGCCGGTCGAATTCGCCATGCCGGAACATGTATATTTTTGCTACTACGCGGGCCCGGAGCGTTTCACACGCCTTGTCGAGTACAAGAAGTTCACGCTCCATAAGGCGCCGACCACGCTCATCAGTCTCGAGCTTCCCTCGACGAAGAACAAACTCTATCCGATGCCGTTCGAATCCGAGAAAGCCAAGGCTAAAAAATATTTCGCGGAAATGCCCGAGGGCGTCTTTTCGATTGGCCGCGCCGGCAGCTACCTCTACAACGTCGACATCGACGACACGATCGATCACGCCATGAAGGTGGCGGACAAGCTGAGATCCTGAGGACGATCCTCGCGGACGGCGGTCGGGGCGGCACCCGCAGCCCGCATTATTCGGGAGCCATACGATGCCCAAAATTCAGGAATCCGAACGGCACAAAGAAGCACGCGAGCATGCCCCGATTGGGATCGAAGGCGTGCGCGGCGAGCCCTGGGTGAAGCTCGGCAATGGTGCTGCCCTCGCCGACTGGAACAAGGACGAGGAAATCGCCTACAACCAGACAAATCGCCAGACCGAGAAGGCGCTCTTTTTCCGCCGCACATTCGATTTTTTGACCGATAACCGTATTCGCGGCGACTACCACGAGTATGGCTGTCACCGGTGCCGCACATTTCGAATGGCATTGACGGAGGCCCGGCGCCATGATCCGGCCGAAATGAAGTTCTGGGCCTTCGACAGCTTCGAGGGGCTGCCCGAGCTTCGCTCGGAGTCGAGTGTGGAGATCTGGAAGCGCGGCGCCCTCACCACCGCGGAAGACGAATTTTTGCGCATGGTTCGTGAGCATGGCATCTATACGGATCGCGTCAAGACCGTCAAAGGCTTCTATTCGGATTCGCTGAGCCGCGCGCTTCAAAACACGTTCGTGGCGAATGAGAACAAGATCGCGTTGGTCAATATCGATTGCGACTTGTACGAATCCGCCGTGCCGGTGTTCGATTTCATCGACCCGCTGCTGCAGGAAGGATCGGTCATCTACATCGACGACTTGTTCGCTGGCTTCAAGGGAACCCCTATGAAAGGTGTCGCGCGGGCGTTTCTCGAGTATCAACAGAAGACACGCTGGCGCTTCATCCGCCACTTGGATGTCGGCTGGTGGGGCCGCTCCTACATCGTCTATCTCGAGAAGGGACCGTTGACGGGAGTGCTCTAGCCAACCCGTCCACGCGCCGCGCGCTGAGGGAAATGCGAACATGAGTCACGCCGACACCTATTTTGGCGGGGTTGCCAAAATCGCAGCCGATATCGATCGCGGCATCGTGGAGCGTTTGGCGAAGGAGCTTGCGGCACTCCGCGAACGCGGCGGGCGCCTCTTTATCCTTGGCGTCGGCGGCAGTGCCGGCAACTCGAGCCACGCGGTCAACGATTTCCGCAAGCTCTGCGGCATTGAGGCCTATGCACCGGTCGACAATGTCTCGGAGTTGACCGCGCGCACCAATGACGAGGGATGGGACACGGTCTTCTCCGAATGGCTCAAGATCAGCCGCGGGAACGAGAAAGATGCCGTGCTCGTCTTTTCCGTGGGCGGGGGAGATGCGGAACGCAATGTCAGTGTCAATATCGTGCGCGCACTCGACGAGGCGAAGTCGCGGCGCATGAAGGTTTTCGGCGTTGTCGGGCGCGAGACCGGCTACACGGCGCGAGTGGGCGATGCCGTCGTTGTGGTGCCGACCGTCGATCCAGCGCTGGTGACGCCCTACACCGAGTCCTTCCAGGCGGTGGTCTGGCACTGTCTCGTGTCTCACCCGGAGCTGCAAATACGCCGGACGAAATGGTGACATGGGCATGGCGGGGCAGCTTTCGCAAAGCCGTGAGCGGGCGGATTTACACGATCGGGCCGTTTTTCTCGACCGGGACGGTGTCCTGGTGCGGGCCTTCGTGCGCGACGGCAAGGCCTACCCGCCGCAGACCCTCGATGAGTTCGAGCTTTTGCCCGGCGTGACCGACGCGGTCCGCCGGTTGAGCGAGGCCGGCTTTCGCCTCGTAGTTGCGACAAATCAGCCGGATGTCGCGACGGGCCGCCAGCGCCGCGACGTGTGCGAGGAAATGCACCGCCGACTTTTGGAGGGCTTACCTATAGACGGAATCGAGGTTTGTTATCATACGGATAGCGATAACTGTCTTTGCCGGAAGCCGAAGCCCGGCATGTTGTTCGCCGCCGCAGCAAAATGGTCGATTCGAACCGATTTGAGCTATATGGTGGGGGATAGCTGGAGGGACGTGGGTGCCGGAAAAGCGGCCGGCTGCAAGACAATTCTTCTGAAGTACAACTACAACGCAAATCTGGAAATTCAACCGGATTTAGAAGTTTTCTCGCTATGGGAAGCAAGTGAGGCAATTCTGCACGGCCATGTATAAGATAAGCGCTGGATAAGAAACCCAACAAAGGCTTGGCGCCCGCCTGGAGGAAGGGGATTGGGTGCGGGTCCACAATGAAAGCGGTCACGAGAGGGGAAGTTCAATGACCAAGGTTCCACACGCGACTGAATTGCGCGTGAAGATATTCGCCGATGGCGCCGACCTGGATGGCATCAAGGCGCTTCACGGCAATCCCTTGATCAAGGGGTTCACGACAAACCCGACCTTGATGCGGAAGGCCGGCGTCGAAAATTACGAGGCGTTCGCTCGTGACGTCCTCAAGGTCGTCACAGAGCGCCCGGTGTCGTTCGAAGTCTTCGCCGATGCGTTCGACGAAATGGAGCGCCAGGCGGATGAGATCGCTTCCTGGGGGCAGAACGTCTTCGTCAAAATCCCGATCACGAATACGAAGGGCGAGTCTGCCGCCTCATTGATCCGCGCGCTCTCGCAACGCAATGTGCAGCTCAACGTCACCGCACTCCTCACGCTCGAGCAGGTGCGTCTCGTCGCAAAAAGCCTGTCGCCGAACGTTTCGGCAATGGTATCTGTCTTTGCGGGCCGCATCGCCGACACGGGCGTCGATCCGATGCCGGTGATGCGCGAGGCGGTCGAGCTTTTGAAGGCGAGACCGAAGGCCGAGCTGATCTGGGCCAGTCCGCGTGAGCTTCTCAATATCTTCCAGGCGGACGAGGTCGGTTGTCATATCATCACGGTCACGCACGACGTGCTCAAGAAGCTGTCCCTCGTCGGCAAAGACCTCGGGGAATACTCGCTCGAGACCGTCCACATGTTCCATAAGGACGCGTCCGCCGCCGGCTATTCGATCAAAACCGCGAGTCGCAAAGTGGCCGCGGCGGAGTAGTGCCGCGCAAAAACACAAAGCAGGAGCTCTATTCGTGACGAAACTGTTCAAGAGTGTCCTTGTCACCGGCGGTGCGGGCTATGTGGGAAGCGTGCTTACGCCAAGCCTGCTCGACGCCGGTTACGAGGTCACGGTTTATGATGCGTGCTACTTTGGGGCCAACCAGCTGCCGCGCGGCAATCCGAGACTGCACATCATCGAGGGCGACATCCGGGACACGAGAAAGCTAGGTGCTGCATTCGAGGGGATCGAAACTGTCTTGCATCTCGCGTGCATTTCGAACGATCCGAGTTTCGAGCTCGATGAAGGGCTCTCGAAGTCGATCAACTTCGATTGCTTCGAGCCGATGGTCGTCGCGGCGAAGAAAGCGGGCGTGAGGCGCTTCGTCTATTGCTCCTCGAGCTCGGTCTACGGCGTTTCCGAAGACCCCAATGTGACCGAAGAGCATCCACTGGTGCCTCTGACGCTCTACAACAAATATAAGGGCCTCTGCGAACCGCTGTTATTCAAGCACCAGTCGAAGGATTTTACCTGTGTTGCGATCCGGCCGGCCACGGTCTGCGGCTACAGTCCGCGCTGCCGCCTCGATCTCTCCGTCAACATCTTGACGAACCTCGCGGTCAACAAGGGGGTCATCACGGTGTTCGGTGGAAGCCAGAAGCGCCCGAACCTGCATATCGACGACATGTGCGACATCTATCTGCGGCTTCTGGAACTGCCGGACGAGAAAATCGACGGCAAAATCTGGAACGTGGGCTACGAAAACCACACCCTG
>DASPOR010000225.1 GCA_035625915.1 Alphaproteobacteria bacterium
GAAAGCGCCAACAACAACGCGGTCTTTATCGCGGCGGTCCGACGGCCTTCAGGGAAACGCATGGCGGTGCGACCACGAAATCGTCAACCGCGGCCGTCCAACACCAAGTCGATCAGATCGGGCCGGCTTACAAGGAGCGCCTTGAGCTTTTGCGCATCCTCCGACGTGACAAGCTCGTCCCTACCCGAGCCCGTTCGGATCTGGACCTCGAACATGCCGAGGGTGTTTGGGCCTGAAACGACGGCGAGCCGGTGGGCGCTCAGGAACTCGCTTATTTCGGTGATCGAGGCGCCCGTTGCGAAGGACACGAAGTCGCGCGGCCCCGTGTAGGCTCGTGGGGCTTCGGAGAGCGTAACGAATGGCGCACCATCTGGCCCGTAACTTGTCCAGGCGAAAATGCCGATGACCGCGAACTGAAGAACGCAGGTGACGGCCAGGGCGCGCGACGGCCAAACGGTCAAAAACGTGGCGATATGCCCGATGAGGTTCCGCCCAAGCCGGTCCGCAGCAGCGAGCCAATGGTACCCCGCGTGCATCGCACGTTTGCCGCCGATACCCCAGCCAAAGCGGCGCAAGTCGGCGGCGAGGCGCCGCATGCCGGCCTCGACGTCGAGCCTCTCACTCGGTTCGGTCTGCACCACCCCCTGGAGACGAACCTCCTCGACCAACTTTTGCTGCAAATCGCCGCGACTTGCCATCCGGCATGTCAGCATGCGGTGCTCGGAAGCCGGCAGCGTGCCGTTCACGTACCAGGGCAGCATGATCTCGGGGTCGATCTCGAAATCGATCCTGCGCGACGATCGGCGATCGGCGTTCGTCCCATTCGACCTTTTGTTCATATCGTACCTCCGGAAAGCCCTTCCTCGGCGAGAAGCGCCTTCAATTGCTTGCGCGCAAAGAACATGCGTGTCTTTACGGTGTTGAGCGGACAATCCATGATCTGCGCGATCGCCGCGATCGAGAGGTTTTGAAAATAGGCGAGATCGACGACCTGTCGATGGACAAGCGAGAGGCGCGGCAGCACCTTGTGCACCAGGCGCTCATATTGATCCATTCGGACATGGTCGAATGGCATTGGCCTATCATCTTCGATCTCAGGCATTTCGTCGGTGTAGATGACTTTGTTTTGACCGCGCCGAAGGTGGTCGCGAACCTTGTTGTTCGCAATCGCCAGGATCCACGTCAACGCCGAACATTCCCCCCTATATGAGCGCGCTTTGCGCCACACTTCGATGTAAGCCTCGTGCACGATGTCGTTCGCCGTTTCCACATCCTTGAGCGATTTCACCACAAAGCGATGCACCCTTGGCGCCAGGGCGTTGTAAAGCTCCGTGAACGCCGCGGAATTGCCCTTCGCCACGTCGGCAAGCATGGCTTCGTAGCTCGCACCTCGTATTTGCGGCCCGCTCATGCCAGCCTGCCAATGAGATAGACGCGGCACCGTGAAAAAGGTTCGATCGGATCGCGATACCTTCGTAAGTGCCACAAGGCTGACATTTCACCCTCCAATCACCTTGGGGCATTGCCGGGACGATGGGACCGACGTCCCGGATCGCGGCGTCGATGCCCTGCCGTTCGACGGTGCTTTTCCCGGCGGTTCAAGCTTGCCGGAGCAAATTCCATCGGGATGTTCGGCGTTCCCCAATATTTCCCGACCGGAATATCGGCCGACCGGGATTTGGCGAACCCGGATTTTGGGGGACCGGGCGTCAATAACCGCCGACCAGTCCGACATGCAGCACATTGGGCTTGTCATCGGGATTGCTCGGTGCGTGGGCGCGGATGCGCCAGCCGTAGTCCATGCGCAAGGACAGGTAGGGGGCTATCGAGTATCGAAACCCAACTCCCACGCTCGCAGCACTGCGGGTCTCATCCGATGGCTGGACGACTTTGAAGGGAGCGGCCAAGCCATAGTCGAGAAAGGTCAAAAATTGCAGTTGGTTTACGACACCCGTGACGCCGATCCAGGACAGCGGATCCATGTCGGGCGTGCGAAGCTCGAGCGTCGTCACATAGCCTTGATCGCCGATGACTTCGTCTTCGTTGAACCCTCGCACCGCCTGGCTGCCGGTGATCGGAAGCTGCTCGCTCGCGAGCAGGTTAGCACTCGAGACCTGGCCGCTTCCCCGCGCAATCAGGCTGAAGTTCCAGGGCAGATAGTTCGTGCGTTCGAGATGAAGGCGGAAATAACCATAGCGCGCCGTGGCCCCCGCGCGCGCGAGCGCGAATGCGCCGTCATTATTGTCGCCGGTAACGCCGCCGGGCGACAAATAGCCCTCGCCCGAGGCCGAGGTGACACCGTATTTGTCGGTCTGGCCCAGCGCATATATTAGTGAGAATTGATCTATTTCCGGCGTGCTCTGGAAGACGGTCGTGCCGCCGAAATCGAGGTCGCTGTTATTCCGTTTGTAATCGAGCCCGGCCGTGAGTTCGTTGGCGATGCCGTCGAGAAGCGAAATTTTCGGCAAGGTTATGGCATAGCGCAGGCCCAACTGGAGATCTTGTCCCCGGTCATCGAATATTCCATCGTCGGCGGGTGCCGCCGTCTCGGCATAACTTCCCGAAACGGTGAGTGTATCCCGCCACGGCAGCGGAACGCCGTACGAGGCGCTGTGAGCGAAGTATTTGTCGTCAAACAGCGAGTGGCTGTATTGATAATTGAGCTGGTGCCCCTGCCAGAATGCGTCGCCCCAACTGAATCCCGCACTGCCGCGATCGACCCCCGACGCTTGGGTACCGTCGTTCGCATAGGAGCTGAAGAAGCGAACGGGGAAGCGGTCGGTCGCCTTGAGCACGATGTCGGTCGTATCGGGTGCTGACCCGGCCTCGAACACCGCATCGACCGAGCGGAATGGATTGGTGTTCAACCACGCGAGATCCGCGGTCAAGGTGTCGGATCGGATTGGGTCGCCCGGTTGGAGACGGATGGCGTCGGTGTAGTCTTGCGCCGAAAACCAGCGATTGCCTTGCACGGCGACCTTACCGAGGTGCGAGTCGATCACCAGGACCTGGATCGCACCATTCTGAACATCCTGCTCGGGCACGAGGACCTCGACGAGCGGGTCGTCATGCTTGTTGGCGTATTCGACGGTCTTTTGGACGAGCGCCTCGAGGACCTCGATGGCGATCGGTTTGCCGATGAATTCAGCGGCAACCGTTTGGAAATCCTGCCCGCTCAAGATCGGCACGCGGCTGGCGTCGACTCCGGAAACGGAACCGAGGCCCCCCGGAGTCACGTCCGACCGGCGCGGAAGAAAAACAAGCGCCAGGATGTTCTGCGTCGACGGTGCGGGGGCGGGTGACTGCGGCGGAGGCGCTTGAGCCATTGCCGGATCCGGCAGGAGGTTCGATCCCGTCAAGGCCATCGAGGCGAAAAGGATCGCCAGGAGCCGCACCGGAGGCGAAGGCCGTGATACATACCGGATGTCATTGCCCGCCAACTGCACGACCCGGAATCGAGCCTTGTTATTATTGAATTAGATGTCAAAAGAGTAATACACAATGTCTTTTGCAAATGGTATTGTATATTATTGGTATAATACAAATAATAAACATATCACTGACATATTTTGTCTTGCGGAATGAGGGTTTGGCGGTCTCGCACACTGAACCGAACCAATGCCGCTTCAAGCCGGCCGAATAACCCCCGGGGTCTCATGCCAAGCTCCTACGAGGAGGTCATTGCGGGTTTTGCCGAGAATGAAACGGCCGAATGCGGGCCAAAAGAAATAGTGGCTCACCAGCTTAGCGGTTTATGTAAGGGGTGACCTGCGCGCCCCATAGTCGAAGGGGGAATTGAGCCGCCGTTAATCGGGCATTCACAATTTGCCGTACTAAGCGTGCCGTTTTTAGGAGTTTGCCGCCGCGCCAATGACCGTCAAGCCAAACGAGTCCCACGGGGATGTTCAATTCTTGCGTTACTATTCGAACCGCCTCAGTTAAGTCAGTATCCTGAGACATGACCAATGCGGTCGCGTATCTTCTATGCCACCCGTCGTGTGGTAAATGAACGGCCAAATTGACATCCGATCTTCGTCCATGCCTTCCGGCTTTTCCAACGAAACTCAAACTTGCGAAAATATGTGTGAAGATACCGCTCGCTCACTTGATGGAACGTGCCCGTTAGGCGGCGCCCTGGGAGCGAGTAATGGGACTCTGTGAAATCAGGATGTAGGATTGCACCGCAAACGAAAACGGCATTCACCCTCTATCGATCCGGTTGCATACACGGCCAAAGATCAGCAAAATCGTGCTTGGGCCGATTGAAGTCGTGGATAGCCTGCTGAATCTCTGTTGTGCGTAGCATGTAGCGCTCTGCCGGCGATGGAGAGAGCGGGCCGGGCGTGCAGCGCCACGCAAAGCACTTAGTGCACCGAGCTTGCCACACCTAGATCTCAGCGCCCCAGCACAGGAGCACCCGAGCGATGAGGCCCGATCCGTTTACCGACTTCATCAATTTTCTCACTCATCCCGCGTGGACCACCGCTGTCTTCTGGGTATTGCTGCTCGGCAGCGTGGGCGTTGCAATCTATTGCCTCGCGACGATGGAGAGCCAACGGACATTCGGCAATGTCGCCAACTGGCTCTTCCGTTTGTCGATCGGCGGCATGTGGTGGCAGCAGACGCTTTGGAAGCTTCCTCCATTCTACACGGACAATCCAAGCGCGCCCTTCGGGACGTCCGGCCTCTCTTATTGGATGACGCAGTTGATCAAGGGTGCTGCGTTCCAGTTTCACGCCGACCTCGTGGAAAAGGTCCTGCTGCCGAATTTCTATTTGGTGGCCCCCTTCGTCTACGCGGCCGAAGTGATCACGGGAGCGTCGTTGATGCTGGGAATCTTCGTCCGACTTGGCGGGCTGTTGGGAGCGCTCCAGATCCTCAATCTTTGGCTTGGCCTTTACAACACGCCCGGTGAATGGCCGTGGACATACTTTTTCCTCCTGGTCCTGCAGTTGATTTTTGCAACTCACCGATTTGGCCGGAGCTTGGGTTTCGATGCGGTCATCCTGGACAGGGAGGAGAAACATAAAGGACGCCCGACACTCGGTCGTGCCTTTATCGACGCCGCCACCTGAGGTCGGGCACGCGTAGGGCGTTCTCGCTCGATAGTGCCCGCAACAGGCATTGAGCGGTCGATGCGTTTCTATCGAGAAACTTCCGCGGTCGGACGCTTATCGGAAGGCCACAGCGATGACGGATATGCGCGCGCATTGGCAGAATGTCTACGAAACGCGGCTACCGACTAAAGTGAGTTGGTATCAATCGGTCCCGGAGCCTTCGCTTTCGCTTTTTGAGTCGCTCGACAAAGCGAGGTCCGCATCCGTCATCGATATTGGCGGCGGCGCGTCGACTCTTGTCGATCATCTCCTCGAGCGACAATTCGCGGACATTACCATCCTCGACCTGTCGGCGGCGGCACTCACCCATGCGAAGAAACGCCTCGGCCCCAGGGCCGACGTTGTAACATGGCTCGAAGCGGACATAACGTCATGGCGTCCCGCAAGAGCCTACGATGTCTGGCACGATCGCGCCGTGTTCCACTTTCTCGTAAGCCACCCGGCGCAGGACGCCTATCTCACGGCACTCGCCGACGGCACCCGCGCGGGCAGCGCCGTGATCATGGCGACGTTCGCCCTCGATGGTCCGGAGCGATGCAGCGGCTTGCCGGTTCAGCGCTACGACAGCGAGAGCCTTGCCGCGCGATTGGGACCTCGCTTCGTGTTGGCGGCACATGACGTCGACTTGCATCGCACACCAGGGGACGCCGTACAGAAATTCAATTTCGCGGTTTTCAAGCGGAAATAATTGCCTAAAAACGTGGGCGCTACGGTTCTCGTGCACGTCATCGTTCGTCGGATTCAACGAGGAGGGAAGTTCATGACGAAATTAAATGGACTCGACGCGATCCGCCTTGTGGCCTTTGGCGCATTATTGGTCCTCCCTGCGACCTCTTGGGCGCAACAACGCCCACCTATTCTCGATCAGGTGGCCAAGACTTATGGCATCGACTCGTTCGGGCAAGTCGAGGGGATCCGATTCACCTTCAGCGCGGCCTTGCCGGCGTTCAATGTCTATCGCTCGTGGGAATGGAACACGAAGACCGACACGGTCTCCTTCGACGGAAAGGATAAGGAAGGCAAACCGCTGAAAGTCACATATCAGCGCTCCCAGCTCGGCAGCCAAAGCGATGTCGTGAAGACCCAGGTCGATCCGGCATTCGTCAATGATCAGTTTTGGTTGCTCCTCCCTCTTTTCATCGCATGGAACGGCAGTCCGAGCGTGACCGACGAAGGCATGCAAAAGCTACCGTCAGGGAAGGGCTCCGCGCAACGCGTCGTGGTGAAATACCCTTCCGAGGGCTATTCGCCCGGCGATACCTGGGAGCTCTATGTCGGTGCCGATAAGCGAATCAAGGAAATCGTGTTCCGCCGGGGCGGTGCCGCGAAGCCCAGCCTCGTGATCGCGAGTTGGACGGGCTACAAGAAGGCCGGTCCGCTACTTTTTTCGACCGAACACCACGGTACGGCCGACGGAAAGCCCCTGCGGTTATCCTTTTTGCACGTGGCCGTTAAATTAGCGGGATCGGATACGTGGATCGACGCGCGATGAACTTCGGAACGATTCATACGAACGATTGATTATCGCGTTTCACGATTGGGTCGTGCGCGGCGCCGATCGAAATTGCGCGCTGCTGCCGCCATGCCGCGGCGTGCGGGGCCTATGCCATGAAACCCCTCAATGCGCCCACCAAGACTCTCGCCGTCATCGGTGCGGCATTGCTGACCACGATCGCGATCGAAACAAGGCTCGGATTTCCAGGCGAGCGCGAGGCCGGATACGGTGAAACCCTCGGCGTGTTCGTGGGTCTTGCTTGTGGTTCGGCCCTTCTTTATCTGGGTTCTGTTCGGGTCGTGCTGCGGGGCGGGCTTTCCCGGCGCGCTCTTTGGGGGATCCTGTCATGTGCGGTGCTCATGCGAGTCCTGGCACTGTCGGATGCACCCTTTCTCTCGACCGACATCTATCGCTATGTCTGGGACGGCCGGGTTCAATCGGCGGGCATCAATCCATACCTCTATATTCCGGATGCGCCGGCGCTGACGGCATTGCGGGACGGCGAGATCTTTCCGCGGATCAACCGCGCGCACTATGCCCCGACGATATATCCGCCCATGGCGCAAGCGATCTTCTTCCTCGTTGGGCAGGCGAGCTCGACCGTCTTCGCTATGAGGGTCGCGATGGTTGGCTTCGAGGTATTGGCCATTTTCGTCATCATGAAGCTGCTCGATATCGCCGGTTTGCCGCGGGAGCGCGTGCTGATCTATGCATGGAATCCGCTCGCCGTCTGGGAATTCGCTGGGAACGGGCATATCGATGCGGCGGCGATTGCTTTCATCGCACTGGCGATTTTGGCGAGTGTGCGGGGCCGTGCGGTCCTTGCAGGTGCTGCCCTCGGCGCTGCGGTGCTCGTGAAATTCTTGCCGGCCGTCATTTTTCCCGCCTTGTGGCGGCGATGGGACTTCAAGCTTCCGGCGGCTTGCGCTGTCGTCATCGCCGTCTTTTACCTTTTATATGCCAATGCGGGCGAAAAGGTCTTCGGCTTCCTTCCCGGATATTTTGCCGAAGAGGATTTAGTCAACGGCAATGGCTTCTACTATCCCTTTGCCCTCGCGCATTTGTCGATATCGCTTCCGCCGATGGCCTATCCGATCTTTGCGGTGACCGTTTTAGCCGTACTCGCGTGGTGGGTCGCCTTCGTTCGGAAAGCGGAATATGCGGAGGCCGCCCGGGTGATCCCCGTCGCCCGCCACACGCTTCTCCTGGCGACGGCGTCGATGATCGCGATCACGCCCCACTACGCGTGGTATTTTGCCTGGTTGGCGCTTCCCGCGTGCCTCGCTCCCTCGTACAGCATTCTTTATCTGACGGTTGCGGCCTTTTTCCTTTATCTCGATCGCAACCACAATGAGCTGCTGTGGCGCGGCCTTGTCTACGGCGTTTTTCCGGTTCTGGCAGCGATCGAATTCTGGCTGGACCGGCGATTCGCAACCCGCGCCAACGCGCCCCCATTTTCACCTCGTCGCCCGTAGCCGTGTGAGCGGAGGCCCCGGAAGGCGGACGTCGTCACCGTCGCGAAGCGCGCGCCACGGAGTCCCGAACCTATCGAGACGACGCGCCGCCGGAGAGGTTGAGGAGAGCATCCCAGTTCGATTGAGCAATAAGGTGGGAATAGATCCCCGCCAATCCTGCGTCACGGCGAAATGCGACGAAAGCCTCGTCCGAGAGCGCGTTGAATTTCCTGGCGTCGACAACCTCGAAGCCGGAAAGTGCGAGTTGCTCGCCGCTCTTGAGCGAGGCCTTTGCCTGACCCGCCATGAGGAGATCGCTCGCGACAAGTTTGCTTACGAAAGCCCGAGTCAGCGTGTGTTCGCGATGAAATGCGGCGCAAAACTCGAAGGCCCCTCGTGCTGCATCGCTTGCCTGGCCATTCTTGAAAAGCGGACGCGCGTCACTCTCGATCAGAGCATTCGACGTTTCGTCGACGCAGAGGGAGAGCCGCTGGCCGTCTTCGCTTTCAAAGAAAATGAACGGATATCGTCGCACATAGGCGGGTATATAGCACCCGCGTTGCCAACGGCCGAATTCGTCCACGAAAAGGTTCTGGTCCTTGCGCATACCGAGCACGGCAAGCGCCATGGGAATGGGTTCTCGCACGAAAACGATCGGGAAAAATCGGGCAGCCACGCCGAATTCCGTAATGTTGAGCGGTACCGCATTTGTCTGCCGCGTGAAGCCGAGGTCGATTTCCGACTTGAGCGAAAGTCGACCGTGGCGCGTCGGGTCGAGCGGTCGCGGGTCCTTATAAAAGAGAGGCATCAGAGCGGCAGATGACGATTGTGGTGCCGGCGACTGTGGAGTGGGCGATTGTGGAGCCGGCGATTGCGAAGGGCGATCGCGTGCAGGCTCGAAAGGCTGCGTTTCTGCCCCTCCCCGCGCGACACCTTCCTTTGGCCGACCCGCGCGAGTAGCGCCTTTAGATCCAGCACGATCATTCACTACGCCGCTCCACTTTTTGACTAGTCGGCCGGCCTGGCCATGAGATCCCAAAAATCGCGATCGACGTGGGACGGCCATGCATTTCCGTTTCTGCCTGCCGATAGAAGTTCATACATTATGTCAAAGGATAAACAATAAAATTCTATCTCGACGATCACCATTTCACGAGTTACAATGCATGTATATTAGTAACTATTAATATTATATGTGCAAAATATTACCGTCCCCGCACGATTACTTGTTGATAAAGGCAGCCCGTTCCGTGCTAGCTAACGCCCTACCGGGCTTTCGATCGCGACGCTCTGGCGCAGACCAAGACTGCCGAAGCACTTGCGAAAGCAAACACACTCGGTGCGGTAGGAAATTTCTTGGATACAGAGGCGCACCTTCAGCACGGTCTCGAGACCGATCCCGAAAATGCCGAACGCCGCAGCGCGCGGGGCTTGATGCTTGCGGGAATCGCGCGTGATCTCGAAGCGCCGTACTGCTTCCAGGCAGCCGTCGAGCAAAACCCGAACGATTCCGCGATCTGGTGCAATCTCGGCAACGCCATGCTAGATGCCAAACTGGCCAACTGCGCGATCGAATGCCATCGACGGGCAATCGCTCTCTCGCCGAAAAACGGCGTGTATCATGGCAACTTGGCGACATCGCTTGCGCAGCTGGAGCGCCACGGGGACGCCATCGCAGAATTTTCGCGTGCCCTCGAATTGAATCCGGACGATCATGTCGCGCGCCTGGGCCGTGCACGCAGTCGGCTAGTGCGCGGCGAGTACGCGCTCGGTTGGCCCGACTACGAAGCGCGTCTCAAGAGTCCGTTTGCGGAGCGCAAGCGCCTACCCGGCAGAACCTGGGACGGCTCGCGGCAATCGGGGCGGCGCCTTCTTGTCGTTATGGAGCAGGATCTCGGCGACCTTATCTGGATCGCGCGCTATCTTCCTCACGTCAAGGCGCGCTGCGGCGAATTGATCGTGGAGTGTCCGCAGGCGTTGGCAACGCTCATCGCCGGCATAGGCGCTGCGGATCGCTTGATTGAAGGCGGCGGGCCCCTACCGGACGCCGATCTTCATTGCCATTTGAGAAGTTTGCCTGGCTTGCTAATGCCGGTATTAGGTACGGCCGCAGCGGTCCCTTATCTGAGCCCACCGCGCGATCGCGGCACCTTGTTCGCGAGACTGACCAACAGTGTCGGAGCGAAACTCAAGGTCGGGATCGCCTGGTCCGGCGGCGACGGGCCCGGAAAAGGTCAGGGTGAGCCGCGCACGCTTCGCCGATTTCTGGAAGCCTTCGTGATGCCCCGCGTGGCACTTTTCGGCCTCGAGCCGCAGGAGCGAGTGACGGAACTTGCCGCACCCGCCCAGGCGACGGCGATCGCGGATCTCTCCCCCTTCATCGTCCATTTCGGCGATGTAGCGGCGGCCATAGCACAACTCGACCTCGTCGTTACGAGCGACAGTCCCATAGCACACCTTGCGGGCGCCTTGGCCAAGCCCGTTTGGGTCCTGCTCGATTCCCCCGCCCATTGGTTCTGGCTTCTCGACCGGTACGATAGTCCATGGTACCCCTCGATGCGTCTCTTCCGCCCACATACCGACGGGAACCACGATCATGCCTTCGACGCCGCAGCCGCTCGGCTATTTTCGCTCGCAATAGAATAGGGATCGGGTAGCACCGCTCCCAGCTGCCATGACACGCAACGTAATTTGCATGCTAAGCATTTTGGGCGGCGATCCGAGAGGACTGACAATTCCCGGCTAACACGGCGTTCTGATTCGCCAGGACCGCTCGCGAAACGATCGAATTGTAACATGTAAAATAGCCTTAACGACCCATGGGGATAGGTGTCGCGGCAAGCGTCTGACTCTACAACATCAGCCAAGTGGCACTGTTCTTGCTTCGGACGGCCTCAAACGTTGAAAAATACCTTCGATCTGGGCGACGACCTTCTGTGGAAAAACTCCGCGAGGACGATCGAGCGGAAGCGAAGTGGAGTGCGTCGGGTTGCCTTGCGGCGTAGAGTGCCACGGGTATCGCGGCAACGCCGATTTAGGCGTTGCGCCGATCGAAACGAGCACGGGAACGATCCCACCGGCCGGCGGCCCGCACGGGAGGTCCGTGAAGTGGGTGGATACGCTGGCGGTGGGCTTAGGACAATGGATGAACCGGCGAGAGGCATGATTTCGCGACACCTTGCCCGCGCGTGCGCGACGTATTGGAGGGGACTTGCGCTAACAGCGGCGGCGCTTGTTGTCTTGCTGTCGTGCGTTTCTTTTGGCGTAGCCGCACCCATCGAAACGTTCCAGACCTCGAATTGGAGCGGTGGCGCCTACTCGAACGATGAAAATAGCGAATTCTCGAGCTGTTCGATAACGCCGTCGACGCGCACCGGAACCATGCTGGTGATCGTCGTCGACCGGAACTATCAATGGTTCTTGTCGATGTTCGATCGACAGTGGAAAGAAACACCCGACGCCACCTTCGACTTGTCGCTCGCGGTCGACGACCATGAGCCCGACTTGGGCAAGGGAAAGGCAATTACCCCCAACCACATATTCGTCTCCCTTGGCTTCGCCCCCTCGATAATCGACGAGCTCAGAGCCGGCCATAAAATTGTCGTCACGGGAGATGGGAAAAAATTCACGTTCGCGTTGGATGGCGTGGCGCAGGCGCTCAACATGCTGCTCGATTGCGTGCAACGACACTTGTCGACGGCCGAGCGCGCTCCAAGCGAAAAACCACCGCAACTGGCGATCCCGTCGGCAAGTTCGTCACGGCCCCAATGGGCACGGGAAGAAGCGGCGAGCCTCCTTTCCAAGCTAGCGGCCAATTCGGGCATCGTAGGGTTCCACCTTGCCGACATGAACGACGTGCCGCCGCAGCTTAGAGACTACGACGCGGTTTGGACCGCGCCGAACGTCATCGGGGCGCTGCTGATCCTGCAAAGCGAGGCGAGCCTCACGCCGGCGGAGGCGGCGGTAGCACTTCTTGCGAGCGCCACACGCGATTGCAGCGGCAAGTTCGAATCGAGCCTTCTAAAGAGCGATCGAGACACCAGTACGCCGAGCGTGCGGCTTACCACGACCTGCGCCGACCTGCAGTCCCGGCTCGTGACTTACTACACCCTCGAACCCCGCAGCACTGGCGGCCTTTATGTCTTCACTGTCATCAGTTCCGCGGATCAGGCCGATGCCGCTTCGAAAGCGGATATCGCCATCCGGGTTGCAGCCCGACAGGTCTTGGAAGCCGGCAGTGCCGCTCCCTCGGGCCAGCCGATTCATCCCGAACTGCTGACCAAGGCGGAGCAGGCTCAGGTTTCGGTTCCGCCGGTCGTCGAAAATCTGCTGTCGAGTACTGCAACCCCGCCAGCGTCGACCCAGGCCGGTAGCGCGAATGCGCCGCCGAGCCCGCCCGTTGCTGAAACCGCTGCCGCGCCAAGCGCAACGCCATCCGAAAAAGCGGGCAAGGAACCTGACGCTACCGGGGCGGGAAATCCCCCGCAATCCGAACAGCTCGCGGCTTCCGGCACCCCCGAGGCGCAAGTTGCGGAAAAGGGACCGGCGAACGCCGAGACGACGACTAAGGCCGCTCTGCCACCGGTATCCCATGCCGGCGTCGAAATTCCGGAAGCGGAAGTGGCGGAACTCCTCAAGCGCGGCGACGAGCTACTCGCACTCGGCGATATCTCGGCCGCACGCCTTTTTTACGAGCGGGCGGCAGAGGCGGGGAATTCCCGCGCAGCTCTGTTAGCCGGCCAGACCTACGATCCGGTTTTCTATCAAGTGTCCGGCGTTCGAGGCGAACGGCCCGACGCCGCGAAGGCGATTGCGTGGTATCGCAAAGCGGCCATGCTTGGCGACAAGGAAGCGGCCGCAAGGGCCGAGAAACTCGAGGAGATGGGCGAACATTAGCAGGGGGACTCTCCGGAGAAGCCACGGCCGACCCGGACGCGAAAAGGGGGATTTGCCATGCGGAAGATTGGAATGCGGCTGGCGATGGCGGCGATCCTCGCCGTCGTGTCGATCGCGTCGATCGATCGGGCCGGGGCGAAAACACTCGAAGGACAAGGCTGGCGCGTGAATTCGGGAGTGGTCGGCGTGGTGTCGGGGGGCGTCGATGGCACGTATTTGCGCATTGCCGCAGACCTCGCGGCCGTCCTCGATGATGACGACATTTTGCGGGTCGTCCCGATCATTGGAAAGGGCTCGCTCCAGAACATGTCGGACATCATGTACCTGAAGGGCGTCGATATCGGCATCGTGCAAGCAGACGTGATGGCCTACATCAAGCGCGAGCACAGCCTGCCCGGCGCCGATACCTCGATCCAGTACATCACTAAGCTATACAACGAAGAGCTTCACATCCTGGCGCGGCCCGAGATCGCAAAAATCGAGGACCTTGCCAAGCATAAGGTCAATATCGACGTCCGCGGCGGCGGAACCGGGATCACCATGACGCTCGTATTCGAACGCCTTGGCATTGCGATCGATCCCGTCACGGACGACCAGGCTCTTGCACTCGACAAATTGCGCCGCGGCGAAATTTCGGCACTCGCCTATGTGACCGGAAAGCCTGCACCTTTTTTCCGCAACATCAAAAAGGAAGAGGGGCTTCACTTTCTGAGCGTTCCGCCCTCTCCCGCGTTGCTCGAAACTTACCTTCCATCCCAACTTACCGCTGACGATTATCCGGCGCTGGTTAGCAGCGGTGCACCGGTCTCCACGGTCGCCGTCGGCTCGGTGATGGCGGTCTTCAACTGGCCAAAGAATTCGGATCGCTACAAGAAGGTCGCGCGCTTCGTGGATGCCTTCTTCGACAAGTTCGACACCTTTCTCCAGCCGCCTCGCCATCCGAAATGGAAGGAGGTCAATCTCGCGGCCGAATTGCCCGGATGGGTGCGATTTGCGCCTGCGACCGATTGGCTCAAGCGGAACGCGACGGTCGCGGCGAAGGCGAACCCGGAGGAAATGAAAGCCATTTTCTATCGCTTCATCGACGAACGCCAGCGCGCAAGCGGCGGCCCGGCAATGAGCTCGCAGCAAAAGGAAGAACTCTTTAACCAGTTCGAGAAATGGCAGGCGACCCACTAATCGCGTAATAGAAACGTCCAAGAGGGGGCATGCGGTGCGCCGAAGCAGTATCGTGCGGGTAAGCTATATCGGCTCTTGCATTTTCGCAGCGATGCTTTTCGCCGCCGACGCCGCTGCCCAAGAGGCGGTTCCGAAACGCGGCGGTACCCTCGTGTTCGCAGTCGATGCGGAGCCCGCGAACTACGATTGCCATGCCAATGTTTCTTTTGCGTTTCTCCATCCCGTGGCGCCGCACTATTCGACGCTGCTCAAATTCGACACTGCGAACTATCCGCAGGTCACAGGCGATCTTGCCGAATCCTGGACCGTCTCACCCGACAAACTGACTTATACCTTCAAGCTTCGGCCCAACGTCCAGTTCCATGACGGCTCTCGGCTTACCGCTGCGGACGTCAAGGCAAGCTACGAGCGGATCGCACACCCGCCGCCGGGCGTCAACTCGGTGCGCCAGGTAGACTATTCCTCGATCGCAGGTATCGAGACGCCGAACCCGCTCACCGTCGTGTTCCATTTGCGATGGCCGGAAGCAGCGATGCTTGCCAATTTCGCATCTCCTTGGAACTGCATCTACAGTGCGGCAAAGCTCGCGGAAGATCCCCAGTTCCCCAAAACGCACATTCTCGGCACGGGCCCCTTCGTTTTCGTCGAACATGTCAAAGGACAACATTGGACGGGCAAGCGCTGGCAGCACTATTTCCTCCCCGACCGGCCGTATCTCGACGGCTACGAGGCGGATTTCATGACCGGCGACGCAGTCATCAAGGGCATCGAAAGCGGGCGTATAAAGGCGGAATTCCGCAGCGTCACGCCGACGGAGCGCGACCAGCTGATCGAGGCGATGGGCGACCGCATCGACGTGTACGAAAGTGCGTGGCTCATCGACTTGCTTCTGGTCTTCAACACGAAGCAGCCCCCCTTCGACGATGCGCGCGTGCGGCGTGCACTGTCCCTTGCAATCGACCGCTGGACGATGGCGCGCACGCTCTCCGACACGACCTTTCTCAAATATGTCGGCGGCCTCATGCGGCCGGGATCGAGCATGACCACGCCCGAGGACGAATTGACGCAACTGCCAGGATTCTCGCGCGACATCGCCGCCTCGCGCATCGAGGCGAAGCGCCTGCTTGCGGACGCCGGCGTTAAGGACCTCAAGATCACGTTGACCAATCGCGACATACCCATGCCCTACGGGCCCGCCGCCGATGCCGTAATCGCCGCGTGGAAGGAAATCGGCGTTGAGGCGACCCAGGAGAAATTCAATACCAAAGACTGGCAGGCCGCCCTTGAGGGCGGACATTTTAGTGTTGCATTCGATTTCGGCGGCGACTACTTCGACGATCCAACTCTGCAGCTCACGAAGTACGTCTCGCGCGATCTGTCGCCCTCCAACTTCGCGGCGTCGACGGACCGCTTCCTCGATGCGCTCTATATCGGCCAAGCGATCAGCGTCGACAGGCGGGAGCGCATAAAGATCGTCCGCGATTTCGAAAAGCGCGCTTTGACCGAGGCGTACACCACTCCGATCTTGTGGTGGAACCGGATTGTTGTGACGTCGGCCGACGTCAAGGGCTGGAACATGACGCCGAGCCACTACATCGGCCAGGACCTGACCGACGTGTGGCTCGACCGCTAGAGCGCTCGCGGCGCATTTAAAAAGCGAACGCGGGCGACCGAAAAGAACGAACGGGTAGGTGGACAGAGTCTAGGGAAGTGATGGAACGCGCGCGGACGTGGATCGCGTTCGGCATTTTTATTGCCGTTGTCGTCGCGACCGGCACCTATGCGTATTCCGATAGTACCGTCGGACAGCTCTATGTCCTGGCGGAGACCCTCCCCGTTGCCTTGATCGGCGTGTGCGTCAACCTATTTCGGCTAAGCCGTGGCAAGAAGGCGAAGTGGGAGTTCGTCTTCCTCGCTATGGCCATCGCCGGCGTCGGCCTGAATTTGAATAGCATCCTATCTAACTACCAAGGATATCGCCTGAAACGGGAGCTGGCCACGGTCTCGACGCAGGCCGAGGCTCAGCAGATCATCGCCCGCTCCAACAGCAAGCTTGCCAGGGAGATGGATAAGGTCCGGCAAATCGCGGAAGAAACGAACGCCGAGATTGAACGCGCCTACGCCTCCCTGAACGATCCT
>DASPOR010000226.1 GCA_035625915.1 Alphaproteobacteria bacterium
CGCTCGGAGGTTCCGCTCGGCGGAGGGATTGTCGCGCAGCAACCAAAGCACGCTCGCGGGCACGGCGTTCAGGAGCCGCATCCACACATCGAAGAACGCGGGCGCTATCTTGAAATTGTTGTTGAAGGAACAGAACACGAAACCCCGTTCGGGCAGTCCGTACGAGGCGCGAGACGGCGTTCGTTCCGCAATGGGGCGCTTGCGGTCGTTCGGCTGATAGGAATCGGGGAGATGCACGATTCGTTCGGTATAAAAGGTCTGTTCATCGAAGGGCACGACGACGGGATCGGCAACGATGTAGTCGATGAAATTCGCCCCCATCGTCCCCGGATACCCGAGGAAGTTCACTTGAATGGGCGCTGGACGATGGGCGAGAATTTCGACGCGCGCGCCCTGCGTGTAGCCCTTGAGGTCGACCGCGATGTCAATCCCAAGGCTCGCGACGGCGCGTGCCGCCGACGGATCGCTCTCTTCCCGGATGTCGACAAAATAGTCGAATGCCCGCTTCAGTCGGCCGCGCATCGGGCTTCCATCGTCCGGCCCAAACGAAAAGGCAAAGAGTTCGAAGCGGGAGCGGTCGTGGGTTTCGAACAGTTCCGCCATGAGGTAGCCGGTTGCATGTTCATGGAAATCGGCCGAGAGATAACCGATTCGAATTTTGTCGTTGGCGTCTCTTCGCTCGCGCCAGAGAGGTGGACGTCTTTCGAGTTGCGAATGCCGCACGAAGTTCCGCGCGACCTGCAGTTGCTCCGCCGGCGTGCTCGCGCGAGCGATCGCGGTAAAGGGATAAACGACGCCTTTTTCGTAGGTCAGGGATAGCCCACACTTCGCATCCAGATCGTCGAGGGACGTCCACGCGCAAACTTGCCGCGCCACATAAGTCAACTGACCCACGACATAAGCATTCGAAGGCTCGAGCGCTGCAGCGCGTTGGAATCGGGTGAATGCGTCTTCGTATTTCTTCTGGACGAGGAGGACCGTCGCGAGATTGGCGTGAGCATCCGCAAAATCCGGGTCGAGATCGATCGCACGGCGATAGCAGGCCGCCGCCTCGTCATGGCGCTTCAGGTTCGCGAATGCGCTGCCAAGGTTCATATGCGCCGGGGCGAAGCCGGGTTGGATCTCGACGGCGCGCTGGTATGAGGCGATCGCTTCCCGATGCCGGCCCAATTTTGCGAGTGTGTTTCCGACGTTGTTGTGCGCGAGGGCCATGTCGGGGTTTATCTGCAAAGCCCTGCGGAAAAATCTCACCGCGTCTTCGTATTGCCCGAGATTGGCGAGGAGGTTGCCGAGATTATAGTGCGCATCGGCATTGTCCGGCGCCAATTCCAGCGCACGTTGGCAATAGGCGCGTGCCTCGTCATAGCGCCCGAGGGCCGTAAGCAGGACGCCGAGGTTGTTGTGCGCGGCGGTGAAATCGGGCCTCAGCCGGACGGCGTGACGATAGAAGACAACCGCTTCGTCGAGTTTTCGCTGCTCGAGAAACAGATTCGCAAGGCGGTTGTTCGCCTCGAATGAATCCGGGTCGATCGCGAGTGCCGCTCTGTAGCGCGCAGCCGCCGCATCCACACTTCCCCGCGATTTCAGCACAAGGCCAAGATCGCATTGGGCGCGCGCCGATCTCGGCTCTATTTCGAGGGCCTTGGCGAGATGAACGCACGCTTCGGCGTAGTTTCCCCGCTGTGCGCACGTCAGCCCGCGCAAATGCAAAGCCGCGACATTGCGCGGTTCGCTCAGCAGGACGTTATCGCACGCATTCGCCGCATCCGCGATGCGGCCTGATTGGTAGAGTTTCGCGGCGTCGCGGATGGGGGACTGACTCGTGGCATTCATTGGACGTCGTTCGCCGGCAACCCGGTCATCGCACTCCCCAGATGTCGGAGAGGATATCCCGGGCAATTCGGGCGACGATTATACGTAGAATCGGCCGCGCGTCACGCTACTCTTGCGAGAGTGCCGGCACCCCGCAACGCGCCTGCATCCGCAGCCGCACCGGTTTGCCATCGGGTTGGAGTCCGGCTGTCCGGGGGCGCTTGCGCTGACTGCGAATGGCTGAAAACTCAGATGTTCTAATATAAGAAAATTCTGAATCTGCTCGTCGGCCTCGCCAAGTCACCTTCAGTCGTCGTGAAGCTCGATATTGGGACCGCAGTTGCGCTTACCGTAGCCGACGCATTCTTGCGTCTTGTTCCAATCCACGAAAACGGTCGCGAGCCAATAGACGAGTGCAATCCCCGCGATTGCCGCGAGGAGGCCGAGATAGGAGCCCCTCTGCTTGCCCCCGCCACCCTGGTCCGCGCGCCGCGGCCCGCCCGATTTTTTCGGATCCGACTCGCTCACCGCCCATCCCTCGCGCGAACACACGACTTGCCGCCACCGCGCCTCATGACAAATGAAGGCATCATTGACTGTTGAGTTGGATGATTGGATTGCAAGTTCGAAGGCCCATGGTGACACAGGTCAGAACGCGGTCCCAATCCACGAACAAGATTGCAAGCCAATAGAACAACGCCACGCCGACGATGACCGCCGCCAGTATCAGATAGTCGCCGCGACCGCCCGGTCGCGGGTCGGGCCGTGGCGACACGCGATTGTTGTCGTTCGAGGCCACGGTCGGCCGTCGACTGAGCCAGGCGCTAAGTTCGATCTTCACCTTCCGCACCAAACCTCCCAACCTGTCGCGCTCATGGTACGCCGCCGCCCGCGGCCGACCTGCGGGTGCCGCCCAGGAATCGCGGGACACCACTGTGATAACAGCTTGCCGGCCATCATTGGAAGTGCGGGGTGTGCGCGCGGACGCGTGAGCGAACGATCAAACGGGTTCTTGCCAACGGATGCGAAAATACACCACAATGGTGTTTCAGCGGTCGAATTAACACCGAATTTGGTGTTAACGAAATCGACAACGCTGCTGTGAGTGGAGCGACCGCGCCGGAGCCTCGGTCAGCCGGCTGCCGTCAGCGAAAGGTCCGCATTGCCATGAATGCATTGAGAAAGATCCGCACAGCGAGGGGATTGAGCCAACCGGCTCTTGCGACGATGGCGCGGACGTCACAGCAGCAGATCGACAGGCTCGAGAAAGGACAGCGCCAACTTACGCTGAGATGGGCGCGCCGACTTGCCCCGATATTGGGCGTGGAAACCTATGATCTGGAGCCAAAAGGCGAATTCGAATTGGCCGAAGTGCGTGGCTATGTGGGTGCCGGCGAGGAAGTCGCGTTTTTCGAGGATCGAGCGGGCGGACAGTATGAACAGATCGAGGCGCCGCCAGGCGCACATGACACGGTGGCGCTGCGTGTTCGCGGCGACAGCATGAGTCCACGCTATCTCGATGGCGAAATCATCTTCTACTCGCGCGCACGGGGACTGGACCCGGCGAACTGCCTCTACGAAGATTGCGTCGTTCGCTTGCCGGACGGGCGCATGTTCTTGAAACTCGTCGAGCCCGGGAGCGACGCCGGCACGTTCACGCTGCGCTCCTACAACACCGCCAAGCCGCTCCTGGTGAATCGGAAAATCGAATGGATGGCACCCATCACTTGGCGCGGACCGCGGCATTACAGTCGTGGAGATGTCGATCGCTGATGCGTTCTCCGCCGCCGCGCTGAGACGACGCTGCGAGTTTTTGTTACATCGCAGGTGCTTTTTCGTTACACTTCCGCCCGGCGATCGCATTTGAGCGAGCTCGCCGTTTACAATGGCAACAGTGGGGGGTACCTCATGCCAGTAGCGAAGAAAGCAAAGCGTAAGACGAGGAAGACGACAGCGCGCAAGCCGGCAGCGAAGCGCAAGGCTACGCGCAAGGCTCCAGCGAGAAAACGGAAGACCACACGGGCGAAGAAAAAGTAAAAACAAACTCCGCTTTACAAAGCGCGAAAGGCGGCAGCGGTCGAGGACCGCTGCCGCCTTTCTGATTTTGGCGTCGACTGAACGCCGTTCACCAATACGACGGAATGTTACCGGTGGCGCCAATCGTCGCGGCAGGTCATTTCGTCGCGGCTTTCTGAAGGTCGATTGCGACGAGGGTGTGGCCCTGAATTTTGCGCGCAAAAATGCAAGCCCTCGCAGCTTCGACGCCGTTGCGAACCGAGCGCGATAAGCGGCTTGTCTTCCAACTTGCACATCGCAGGCGACATTCGATTCCACATGCCAATGACGATTGCGGCGGTGCCGGACGCAGTGCGGCGCACCTTCGATAACGCCATTAAAATAAGGGAAATTTCGCGATTGGCGAGATTGCCGGCTGACTCCTCGCCCGCAGGCCGCGGCGCACGGGACTCTCGACTCCCCGGCACGAGGCGAGCCGGTTTTTGCCAGGAGCACGAATGCCGTTCCCGAGAATGCGCGCAAAAAATTTGCCCGCGAATATTTTGTCGCGCTGCTGAAAAACGTCGCCGTCATGCAGCGCTGCAGGCGTTCCCACGCATCGATCGTCACCGCGCGATCGCAATGCTTCCATTCTATGTCACGGCACTCGGTTCAATGTCGCAATCCACAATCGGCCCCCGAAAGTCGTCTTGACGACGTTCAACATTGACAGGACCTGATCGTCGCGCGCGCAAACGCGCAACACCTTATTCGCCGCGGCCTAGACAGGATGCGTTCGCTTGCGGTGCGTCCGTTCGGTCGCGATACGCACGATTTTGCGGGTTGCCGTCGTACTGCGATGCGCCAGAAAATGATTCAATATAAGTCGAACATCCTGTGCATCGAATGCGCTTTCGCATTGCACCAAAATTTCTCGTTCGCGCGACTCGGGCGGCTCGATTCGCGCATTTTTGTCGCTTGGAGGCAAAAAATCGCCTTTTGGGGCAAAAAATTATTGCTTAGAAGAAAAAATTTTTCACCGCAGTTTTTGGACCGCACGAACGATTTTGCGGCTTCGTGCCCATGCGTTCCATTTGTGATTATCGACATGGGAATTCCGTTGTGACATCAACGGATGTGCATGACGCGCACGCTCATAGCTGGCTTGAAGCATGGCGAGCGTGATGACGCGTTCGGCGGTGGCAACGGTGACAACACCGCCGTCGACAACTTCGCCGCAGGAATTTAATTGTCGCGCAGAGAGTGGTTACTCTTGCGAACGTCCGCCGAGAAGCGGTGAGTGCTGTCGCTATCGCCCGGGCACGTCCACTGCAAGCTTTCACGGACGGTGTCGTGCTCGACCGAATTGTCCGAAATGAGCACCAAGGTCGGCGCGCACGGCCTAGCGCCTTGACGAATACGATCTTTACCGCGATATGCGGAACGGCGCGCCGCCGAACCGCCTCGGGAGATTCATACATATATATATGTGCGCCCGGCAGCATACCGACGAGAGAATGCGCCGGCGGCGTCTTCGCCGGTAAACCATTGAGATCGCTCCAATTACAAGGTCCCCACGTGGGTTTGGTGCCTGTATAGGCGAGCGTACCCCGATTCCCCATTTTGCCGCGGCAGAGCCGTTGGTTCGTTTTTTCCTGCTCTAGTGTTGCTTTAAATCCGTGGTGCCAACTCGCACACGGTTGCTGGTCAAGTTAACACCGAGTCGATGTGGCGGGCGCAACACCGGCTTGATGTTAGGGGGGCGCCGACTCGGATGTGCGACCTGCAGCGCGAATTGCCGTCGAGAGCGGACCGCTTGGCAAGGAACGCCATGCCAAGCTGGCTCCAGACCTTACGACGCAGGCCCGCTTGCCACCGATCAATCGATTTTCAGGGGCCAGTGCATTCAATCGAGCGGCAGAATCCGTCACGCCGCCTTGTTGTCTCGACGGATATAGGCCTGATGGCAGTGGTTTGCGCAGTAAGGCCGGCCTGGCGCTATCGGGGCCCCGCAGAACTTGAACTCCGTGCTCGAGGGGTCGCCGATCGGCCATTGGCAAGTCGGTCCTTTGTATTTGCCTACTCGCATGCCCGGCGAACTCTCGAATTTTATGGGTGAGGGCCGGCTCGCAAGGCCAAGCCGATGGGCCTTTCCGATCACGGCATTCCGCGTGACGGAACCCAGGCGTTCGGCGATCTGGCTTGCGGAGAGGCCCTGGGCCCAAAGCTGCTGCAATGCAGCAACCCGATCTTCTGTCCAGAACATTCCACACCTCGGCGTATCTAGTAGGTCCGATTCGAACACCTACAAGATAATGTGCCCCGTTGCGTGAGTCACACGTTTTCTGCCCCTACGTGGGCGAGGCGGAGCAGCAAATTGTGGATAAGGTCCCGGCTTGGCGGAAAAGGTGGGGTTGTTGTCGTTGCTGCCAAAAGACCTCCGTGCAACAATCCAGGGATGAATGCTCCGATGGGGATGCTTGTAGCTCCGAGCACGAAAATGCGCGTGAGGCCAGTCGGTTTGCTCGTCTATCCGGACGTGCACCTGCTCGATTTGAGCGGCCCGCTCACGGTGTTCGATACGGCGTCGAACCTATTGCTCTCCCATGGGGCCGCGCCCGAGCGTCCCTATCCGCACGTCATCCTTGGCCCCGCCGCAGGCGTATTGCGTACGTCGTCCGGCGTCGGCGTCGCGGTGGACAGCGCATTTACGGACTTCGACGGCGATCTCGACACGTTGCTTGTTGCTGGCGGTCAAGGATCGCGCATGGCCCGCAACGATCCAACCTTGATCGGTTGGATCAGGGGCACCGCAACGCGCGTGCGGCGAATCGGCTCGATCTGCACGGGCGCACTCTTGTTGGCGAAAGCCGGGCTACTCGACGGCAAGCGCGCAACCACCCACTGGGCCGCGTGCCGCCTGCTCGCGGAGAAACATCCCTCGATTGCAGTCGACCCTGACGCGATCTATGTGCGGGACGAAAACGTTTACACTTCGGCCGGCGTCACCGCGGGCATGGACCTGGCGCTCGCCCTCGTCGAGGAGGATTGGGGCCGAGAACTCGCGCTCATGGTGGCGCGGTGGCTGGTCATGTTCGTCAAACGGCCAGGGGGACAATCCCAGTTCAGCGCCCATCTCCAGGCACAAACCGCCGAGCGCCCGCGTATCCGCTCGCTTCAGGATTGGATCGTCCAGCATCTGCGCGAAGATCTCGCCGTACCGGCGCTCGCGGCACGGGCGGCGATGAGCCCGCGCAACTTCGCACGCGTGTTTCTCAGCGAAACCGGCCAAACCCCCGCCGTGTTCGTCGAGACAGCACGCCTCGACGCCGCGCGCCGCATGCTCGAGGACTCGAGCCGGTCCGTCGAGTACATTGCGATGGACTGCGGCTTTGGCAATGCCGAGCGGCTGCGCCGTTCTTTCCAGCGCAACTTGGGCGTCAGCCCGCAAGATTACCGCCGGCGCTTTCGCTCGAGGCCCGAGGGGCCTGCACGGAATTTCGCGGGTCATCGTCCAGCGCCCGCAGACCTCTAAGCCTGCCCACCGTCGCGGCGGAAACATTTTTATTTTTCGGTCAATCTCTCAAAGCCGTCGGCACTCCACGATTCGCTGCCCACCCCGTGGTGGACAAAGAACAACCCAGCGGGATCGTATTTTCGCTTCACCTCGAGCAGCCTTGAATAATTCGAACCCCAGTAGGCCGCTTGCCAATCGGACTCGAAAAAATTGCTTTCGGCGAAATAAGAACCGCCGTCGGATGCAAGACTCTTCAACGCCGCCATGGCTCGTCCAACCTCGCCGGCCGTGTGCCGACCTCCGGCGAGATCGGGCTCGTGGCCTTCGATGCCCGGATAGGCGGGAGGTCCTTCGCCGCCGATAATCGCGAGAACGAAGGCGTCGAGCACTTTCGGATTGGTCGCCGTTTCGCGCGTTGCAGCGACGGCCTGAGCCGAACCGCCGGCCAACCCTTTCTGAAAATGGAGTTCGACGGGTGCGTGCCGAGCGGCGGTGCAAAGCGCATCCACCAGTGCGCCTTGCCGCTCTTTTTGCAGAAGTTCAGCGGGCAGCCAGAGTGACTCGTATCCGAAGATGAAGTGCCCCGCTTCCGCCAAATTGCCGGACCAGAAGACATTGTCCGGAGAGGCGTTGGAGCGATTGTCCGTGAGGAGTGCTCCCGGAACGTAGGCTTTCAGGAAGGCAGCGTCCCAGCCACGTCGTGCCGGAATGCTGCGCACGATCGGCGCCTGCAGGAATGCGTAATCGTCCGGCATTGCCGCGACCGTCCATTCGAAGAACGGCCGCCAAAGAGCCTCCGCCTGCACCTCGTCCAGACCCTGGAACGACATTCGGATATCGAGCCGATTTCCCGGGCGGAGCGTCACAATCTCGCCCCAATGAGGGTTGTGGAGCTTTTCGGCGTAAAGCGCCACGAGTTGAACGATTAGCCTGCTAAAGGCCTCATCGGAGGCGGCATGGATCGTGGCGTGGACCCCGCCGAAAAAGCTCGGCAGATCGTGCGTCCTCAGCGTCAGCCGCGTGACGACACCGAGACTGCCTCCGCCGCCGCCCTTGAGCCCCCAGAAAAGGTCGGGATTGGTGCAGGCATTCGCAATTCGCACCGCGCCATCGGCGGTGACGATTTCGGCCTCCAGTAGATTGGCCGCGGCAGTGCCGAATTGCTTGGAGAAGCTGCCGAACCCGCCGGCCTGCACGAGTCCGGCGACGCCGACCGTGAGGCAACCCCCACCTTGCACATAACGTCCGCCCTCTGTCGTCACCCCGCGATAGGCGTGGCCCCAGATCGCCCCTGCTCCGATGCTGACGGCGGGCTGCGGTGCTTCTTGCCCTTCGCATCCAACGCCGACGAATGCATCGTGGCGGAGAATGGCGCTCATCCGCCGCGTCCAGATCAGCAGCGAGTCCGGCGCATTCGACCGGCCGAGATAACTATGGCCGCCACCCTTGATCACCAGTCGCAAATTCTTGTCCCGTGCGAAATTGACCGCTGCAACAACGTCCGCGGTCGTTTCAGCCGCGACCGCATAGACGCTCGGGCGAAAGGTCCAGGCATCCACCCATCCGACCGTCTGCGTGAGGCCGACGTGGTCGCCGATGTAGTATGGATTTTTCAGGCTCTTGAAGATGTCGTCGCACGAGCTGCCGTCGGGTACGCGCCGGCAATCGTCAAGCGGCGAGGTGGCATCGATCAATCGCCCGCCCGTCTGCCTGCGAAGATCGTCCCACTCCGCGGGCGTCGGCCATGCCGGATCGCTCGGCCGGACGCGTGTCGCGGTTGCGGCGAGTGCCGACGAATTTGATGTCGGCGCAGCCTTGGCTCGCTTGCTCAGCCCGACGAGAAACGGGGCTGCCGCCAGCGCACCGAGGAGATTGCGTCGCCTCATTCCCGTCATCCCTGCAGCCGAGCCGACCGGTGCGATAGTAGACCAAACCTGTGGCCTGCGCGCGGAATCGGGGAACGACACGATCCACGTCAGCGCGTCGCGATTTCGGCGAGCGTCTTACTATTGCGCAGCCGATTGCGGCGATAATGCAGTTTGCGGTGCCGTCAGGGGCTGTAATGGCGTCAATTCGACGGGGGCGAGCGGAGCCGATTGGGGCGGGGATGCGATTTCGGGGCCCGAATTCCGAGAAGGTGGCGGTGCTGCATTCGCGTTCGCGTCCGGCGACGGAGGGGGAGCAGCGCCAAAATTTCCTAGCAAGATTCGACCGGGAACGGGCGTTGCGTAGCATTCCGGACGCGCCAGGGTCGCATAGCAATAGAGCGGGTCGGGTGCCGGCCGAGGATCCCGCGGAACCCAATCGTATTTGAGGATGCCGCTTTCATTGGGCGGAACGCCGGGAAACCGGTCGCACGACGCTAAAAGCATGAAAAGTGCGAGGACAAAACCGAGTCGAATCATGAGCTAGTGATGCACCGATCTCGTTTCGAATCCCTTAACCGGACATGGTCGCAAAAACCATCCGAAAGATCGCTATAGATTGCTCATTTGAGGTTCCCAAAATGTTCTAACATTTCTGCCTATAAATCATATATTTCTAATATAATTTTGACCATATAGAATACGTAAACTGAACATTCCTCCAACATCGAACCCATCGCGCGCACGATCCCAGGCCGATCGATTATGTTGGAAAGTCCCCGATGCGGGGGCTCAGGTGCGAACGTCTACAACGATGCGCCCGCGCACCTGGCCTTTGAGGATTTGCGGGCCAAGCGTGAGCACCTCGGCGAGGGAAACGTTGCGGATCATCGTGTCAAGCTTGGCGAGGGGCAGGTCCCGTGCCAGGCGCTGCCACGCTTCCGTGCGGGGCTCAATCGGGCACATGACCGAGTCGATGCCAAGCAGTTTCACGCCGCGAAGGATGAACGGCATCACGGTCGTGGGCACATCGCTTCCGCCGGCGAGACCGCAGGACGCAACGCTCCCGCGATATTTGATTTGCGCGAGCACGTTGGCGAGTGTGTTGCCTCCGACCGAGTCGATACCGCCCGCCCATCGTTCCGACAGGAGCGGTTTTGTGGGCTTTTCCGATAACGTCGCCCGATCGACGATCGAGCTGGCGCCGAGTGCGCGCAAATAGTCGTGCGTATCGGCACGGCCCGTCGAGGCGGCGACCGCGTAGCCAAGCTTCGCGAGGATCGCCGTCGCGATACTGCCCACACCACCCGCGGCTCCGGTTACGACCACCTCGCCCGACGCCGGCCGCACGTCGTGCGATTCAAGCGCCAGGACCGCGAGCATCGCGGTGAATCCCGCGGTCCCGATGCCCATCGCCTGAAGCGTGGTCAATCCCCCGGGGAGTGGAACGAGCCATTCGCTCTTGACGCGCGCTTTTTGCGCATACCCACCCCAATGCCCCTCGCCCACGCGCCAGCCGGTGAGGATCACCTTGTCACCGCGCTTGAAGCGGGTCGAATGCGAGTCCTCGACCGTGCCTGCGAAATCGACTCCGGGGACATGAGGGTATCGGCGCACCAAGCGGCCGAGCCCGCCCAGCACGAGCCCATCCTTGTAATTGAGGGTCGAATATTCGACCGCAACGGTGACGTCGCCTTCCGGAAGCTGCGACTCCTCGAGCGTCTTGAGCGCACCCGTAACCTTGCCGCTGCTCTCCTCGAGGAGAATCGCCTTGAAGCTCATGCCCTCGTCCCTCCTGCGCGCTTACCGCCAAGGCCCCTAGCGAAGGGCCTCGAGCACGCTCGCGTAATTGGCGACACCGGCACCGCCCATATTGAACACGCCCGCAATTTTGGCGTCCTTGACTTGCATCCCGCCGGCATCGCCCCGAACTTGCATCGAAGCCATAATGTGCATCGAAACGCCGGTGGCGCCGATCGGGTGCCCCTTGGCCTTGAGCCCACCCGAGGGATTGACGGGCAGCTTGCCGTCCTTTTCGGTCCAGCCCTCCTCGATCGCGCGATGGCCCTCGCCCGGCTTGGCCAGGCCCATCGCCTCGTATTGCATGAGTTCGGCGATGGTGAAGCAATCGTGGGTTTCCACCAGCGAGAGATCGTCGAGGCCCATGCGCGCTTGGCCCAACGCAATGCGCCAGGCCTCGGAGCAACCGTCGAGTCGCGTCATGTCGCGCCGGCTCATGGGAAGAAAGTCGCTCACATGGGCTGCAGCACGGAACGCAACCGCCTTCTTCATCGAGAGTGCGGTCTCGACGTCGGCGATCACGACTGCGGCCGCGCCATCGGAGACGAGGGAGCAATCCGTGCGGCGCAAGGGCGGCGCCACGAACGGATTTTTCTCGCTGACCGTGCGGCAAAATTCATAGCCAAGATCCTTGCGCAGTTGCGCGTAGGGATTGGCGACGCCGTTCTTGTGGTTCTTGGCGGCGATACGCGCAAGCGCGTCGGAACGGTCGCCGTATCGCTGAAAATATAGCTGCGCGATGCGGCCGAACACCGCCGCGAAGCTGCCGCATTCCTCCCGCTCTTCCTTTGCGTAGCTCGCCTTCATCAGAAGGTCGCCCAGGACCTCGTTCGTGACTTCCGTCATCTTTTCGACACCGACCACGAGAACGATCCGGGCATCGCGCGCCTTGATTGCGCCGAGGCCCGTGTGGACCGCCGCCGAGCCGGTGGCGCAGGCATTTTCGAGACGAGTCGCCGGCTTGAAGCGAAGGCCCTCATCCGCCTGCAGGACGAGCGAGGATGGGAAATCCTGGTAGACGAAGCCGCCGTTGAAATTGCCGATATAGATGCGATCGATGTCCTTGGCCTCGACACCCGCGTCGGCGATCGCGCCCCGCGCAACCGCCACGATCATGCTCTCGAGATCGTCCGTCTCGCGCTTGCCGAACGGCAAATGACTCCATCCGACGATGCAGGCTGTCATGGCTCACTCCTTCGGAAAGCGGGCCCGGGGGCCGGTGCCCAAGGCGGCGGCGAACGCCGCATGCGCTTTGTCGCGTCACAATAGCAGAGCGAAGATGATAGCGAAACCGCGGCCGGGCCGCGCCGAAGCCGGAGGTGCGCGTTCACCGGCCCTGCAGCGTGCGGTTGAAGAACGCGGACATCTCCGAACCGAAGCGGGCGTGGAGCGCCTTCCGGTCGATCCCGTTCGGGTCCTCGCAAATGCCGGGTGCTATCCGACGCAGGGCCTCCGAACACGGGGCGAGGAAGACGTAGTGCCCAGCCCCCTCGACCTCGACGTATTCGGGAGGTGTCGGCAGCATGTCCCGGATCCGCGCCGCGTTATAGGGATGGCGCAGGACCTCGTCATGGGTTGGGCGGTAGATGCGCACTGGAACGCGTACATTGGCAAGCGATGCCCGATCGAAAACGAACCCGAGCGCGGGCGCCATCAGCACGGCAGCCTTGATGCGCGGATCGTGCGTGAAGCCGAGATCGGGACGCAAATTCCTGGGGCCCCCGGTGCCGCACATCATCCGATCGTCGGGCTGCTCCCGGCAGTAATCGGCGAATTTGCCCATATCCGGCTGACCGCCGATGAGGACGAGTGCCGTGTAGCCGCCCGCCGAGAAACCCATGATGCCGATTCGCTCCTTGTCGACGATCGGCCCAAAGGTTGGACCGGCGAGCACGGCATCGAGGAGGGCGCGCATGTGAAGCGGGCGGCCTTTGTATTGCAGGTCGGTTCCGAAGCCGCTCGTGTCGAGGAAATTGTCGCGCGGATGCATCAGCGCTGCCGCGACGAATCCATGTCGCGCCAGGTCCGTGAGCATGTCGTGATGGCCGAGTTGGGAGCCTCCGATGCCATGCGATACGAGCACCAACGGAAAACGGCCGCTCGCGAGGGGAGCGCCTTCACCCGCTTCGATTTCGTAGGACCCCTTGCGCGCCGCACCCGCCAGCACCTTGGTCGGGTAGACGACGATAGCGCGCATGGCGTCACCTTCGACTGGGTCCGTCACGCTGAATTCCACGAGTCCGGCATTGAAAGTCGGTGTCATGCTATTCTCGGTCAAGCACCGGTCTCACGTGGAATGACGAGCAAGCGGCCCGCCCCTGCGATGAGAGTACTCCATCGCGCGCTGCCGCGATCAAGGTCCATATTTCGCTCCTCCACGTGCGACGGTGCGCGGGCGACGCGGTGATACTATCCTCGGATTTTCGCCGTGCAAGAACATGAGACGAACTTGTACCCACGACCGCCCGCACCTCTGTGGGAAATATTCGCGGCGTTCTTGCGCCTGGGACTGACCTCGTTCGGCGGACCGGTTGCGCACCTTGGATATTTCCGGAACGAATTCGTTGGCCGGCGACGATGGCTCGGCGAGGGTGCTTACGCCGATCTCGTCGCACTCTGCCAATTCCTGCCGGGCCCGGCGAGCAGCCAAGTCGGATTTGGGCTGGGCCTTCTGCGCGGCGGCCTCGCTGGCGCCTTCCTGGCGTGGCTCGGCTTCACCGCACCTTCGGCGATCGCATTGACGCTTTTCGGGTACGGTGCGGAAAAATACGGAAACCTGCTCGGTACCGGCTTTCTGCATGGTCTCAATGTCGTCGCCGTCGCCGTGGTGGCGCAAGCAGTGTGGAGCATGGCGCGCGTTCTCACGCCCGATCGCCAGCGCATGACGACGGCAGTCGTTGCATGCATCGTCGTTCTCGCGTGGCCCGGCAGCTTCGGCCAGATTGCGGCAATTCTCGGCGGGGCCTCGATCGGAAGGCTTTTGTTCAAGCCCGAGCGTGAGAGTGCACCCGCCACGGATGCGCTCTTCGTAACCGTCGGCCGAACCACGGCAATGAGCTGTGCGACAGTCTTCCTCGTCCTCCTCGCGGGACTTCCGCTTGCCGCCTCGATCGTCCCGGATCATGCGCTGGCGCTCGTCGACCGGCTCTATCGCGCGGGAGCACTCGTCTTCGGCGGCGGCCATGTCATTCTGCCGCTGCTGCAATCGGCCGTCGTGCCGCCGGGCTGGGTCGACAACGCCACTTTTCTCGCCGGATACGGTGCCGCCCAGGCGGTACCCGGCCCGCTCTTCACATTCGCGGCTTACCTCGGCACCGTGATGAGTCCGGCGCCCAACGGCTGGCTCGGCGCCATCCTATGCCTGTTCGCGATTTACTTGCCGACATTCCTGCTGATGATCGGCGCGATGCCGCTTTGGAACTACGCGCGCAGCCACCCGGCGATCCGCGCCGCACTGACGGGTGTCAATGCCGCCGTTGTCGGGCTCTTGCTCGCGGCCCTTTACAATCCAGTTTGGACGAGCGCCATTCTGGACCGGAGCGATTTCATGCTCGCGCTTGCGGCGTTCCTATTACTCGCCCTCTGGCGCACCCCACCTTGGCTCGTCGTCGCGCTGACTGCAGTCGGTGGCACACTCCTCGCCGCGTTCTGAGCGGAGCTGGAAGAGGCTATTTATTGCGCTTCGCCGACTGTGAAGCGCAGCACGGCCTCGGTCAGATGGCTGTCCGAGGCGAGCGCCTTGTAGGCGATCCCATACTTGCCTGGCTTGAGGGGCGGAAGCTTGATCAGCTCCTCCGTGGTGTCTTTTCCCGGCATGACCTCAAGATCGCGTTGCTCTTTCCCCGGACCCACGAGAATGGCGCGGAAGAATGCCTGCTCGAGCGATGCATTGAAGCGAAAGGTGACGGTCATTGCCGTATCCGGGGCAATCGGCGCGGTGCCAAGGGTATGGTCGATCAGGATCGCGTGCGCGAAAGTGGGGCCTGCGGCCATGACAAGCATCGCCGCCGCGACGAGTAGCGTCGCTAATCGTCGAGCGATCGGGGGAAATTTCCAGCCTGCCGGCACATTGCGGAAATAGATCGATACCGCCGTTTCTTTCGTCATCGTCAAACCCGTCAACCGCCATCCGAATGCGCAGGGGGGCCGTTCGCACACGCCATTCCAGCGCCCCCTGGTCGTCCATCGAGCCGCCACATTAATAAGTGGGTTCGCTCAACTGCGCATCAAATTAGTGCATGAAGGCGAGGACTTGACGCCCACGCGCGCGACCTGATGGAGCCGGCCGAGCGCCCGCGTTACGTCACTGAGGATTATTGCCAAAGGCGCCGCTTCCGTAGCCTGGGAAAGGATGGACGGGCGGCTGGCTCGGGTCGAGGTAGGTCCTCGACCCCGAGCCGAAGGGGGTGGAGAACTGGTTGGGGGTCACCGATATGCCGAAATGCGGACCCAAGGATAGATAGTTCTGATTTTGCCCGGTGGAGGGATCGGTCAAGTGCTGGACCGGCGCTTGCTCGTCAGGGTCGACGAATTTGCTCCCGCTATCGGAGCCGCTTCCGTAGTTTTCGATCGTGAAAGCGCCAGCACCCGCGGTTCCAAACAACGTCGCGACGCAAAACAAACTAGCCAAGGTGAGAGCGCGTTTCATGGGTCCCTCGATCGACCGGAAGCTCAACGCCGCATTATAGACCTAAGCGCAGGGGCCGCAAATTACAAGAAAGCACGTTCCCGCCCGACGGCGTTTGTGCCGAACATCCAGGTTTTATCGATGGCGGAATCTCTGCTATGACGAGAGAAGACTTGGGAGGCACCCCGTATCACTCGGCGTGGCGGCTCGCTGTACGCGCGCGCTCGACACGGTTTGCGGCTTCCTGATCGATTGCCTGGGTCAATTCCGGGTGACGAGCCGCGATCAAACGGAAATCGGCGATATCGAGTTCGAGCAGCACGGCCTTCTGCCGCGCGATCACGGTCGCGGTACGCGGCCCACCGGTGATGAGCGCGATCTCGCCCACGAAGGCGCCCGGTCCGAGTCGGATTGGGGCCGGCTTCACGTCGACCTCGATCTCGCCCTCGACGATGAAAAACATGCAATCTCCGGGGTCGCCGCGCCGCATGATCACGCTGTGCGCGGCAAAGTCGCGCGGCTTGAGCAAGCTCGCCACCTCGGCGATCACCGTAGCGCTCACGTCACGGAAATAGGGCACCTTCGCCACCAGATCCCAGGTCCTGAGAAACTCTTGCCGGCGCATCTCGAGCGCGAATTCCGTTGCCAGGATGCCGGCCCAGAGGGCGAAGAGGATGATGCCGCACACCATGACGGCACCGCCGAGCGTGCGGCCAAGCGGTGTTAGCGGAACAGCGTCGCCGTAGCCCGTGGTGGTAAGCGTCGTGATCGCCCACCAGAGCGCTTCGGGAATGGTGCCGAACTTGTCCGGCTGGGTATCACCCTCGACGAGATACGCAAGGGTCGCGGCGAATATGAGGATGATCAGAAACGCGAAAAAGACCGCGAGCAACGGCTCGCGCGCCTGACGCAATACGCGTCCGAGAAGGCCGAGACGCGGGGAATGCCGGGCGAGCTTCAGGACCCAGAGAACGCCAAAGAGCCTTGCAAGGGTGGGATCGTCGACGACGATAAGCGCAACGAGGCTCGGCAGCCACGCGGCAAGATCGATGATGCCCCACGTGGAAATCATCCACCGCCAGCGAAGCGTGGAGGCGGAGAGACGGCCTCGCCAGGCACTCAAACGCGGCGCAACGGCGACGCGGGCTGCGTATTCGAGGGTGAAGAACGCCAACACCGCGTAAGCAAGCGTATCGAGTACCCCACCCTGCGCGGCAACGATCGATGGGACGGTCCCCAACACGACCGACCCGAGGCCGAGGGCAAGGGCGGCGCCATGAGCAACGCGGAATAGGCGCGCGGCCGTACCCCCGCCACGCGCCTCGAGCGTAATGCGCATCGCTTCCGTGATCGTCACCCCGGCGCCCTTCTGTCTACGATCCCGGCGCCTTCGCGCCCGGTCCGCCGGCATTTTTGCCGCCAGTCTCGACCGACGCGCAATCTAGCTCCAAACGATAAGGCAAGCCAACTGCTTGCGCCGAGCGAGGCGGAAATTGACCCGGCGGGGAAGTTCCAGTAAAATACGTTTTACCGGTTATAAAAGGAAAGGAGGCAATAAAATGAACGCTCGCCTGGTTTCGCTCGCCGTCGTCGCGGCATTCGTCGTCGTCGGCTTCATTATCCATCAGACCCCTTTCGGCGCAAACCCGCTCGCCGCCCAAACGTCCGGTCTGCCTGCCCAGACGACGCTAATTGCGCGAATCTGGCACGGCCATACGCCCGCGGCAAAGGCAG
>DASPOR010000227.1 GCA_035625915.1 Alphaproteobacteria bacterium
CTCGGAAAAGAGGGCATCGCATCTCACGGAAGCCATCCGCACAAGCTCACACGCGGCTTTGTAATCGCTCGTCCTCAACGTCTCGCGTATCTCAAGCTTGTTGATGACCGGCCGCAACTCATCCGGCACACGCCGGCGGAAAAAGAAACGGTTGCCTCGTCGTTGAAGGTGAGGACAGGCTTGTGCCAAATAGGGGCCTTGTGTACCAGTTTTGTGTACCAATATGCCTAAAGGGACCCCTTGCAAACAAGCAAAATATGTGGCTTCAGGGGGTTACCGGGGAATTGGTGGAGCCGAGGGGGATCGAACCCCTGACCTTCGCATTGCGAACGCGACGCTCTCCCAGCTGAGCTACGGCCCCAAATCGCTCGGTCTCAAGGCGGGTCGGGATAATGTGTGCGAGCCCCGGCCGTGTCAAGGACAAGCGCTCAGCGCGACGCCGAGTCGCGGAAATACGCCTTAGGCCATGGAAAAGCTGAGGATTTCCCGCTCGAACTGGCTTGTCGGCCTTGCCACCTATCGCCGCAACGGATAGGGTTCTGCATCGAGCGCCCAGATCGGAACGCCACCATGGATGTCATCGTCGACCCGCTCCTTATCGTCCTTCACGAGCTCCTCGAGTTCTACAAATGGCTCGTGATCGTGGCGGCAATCATGAGCTGGCTGATTGCATTCGGCGTGATCAATACCTATAACCGCGCGGTCTACACGATTAACGACTTTCTCTACCGAGTGACGGAGCCTGCGTTGCGTCCAATCCGGCGCTTGATGCCCAACCTCGGGGGGGTCGACATATCGCCGGTCATTCTGATCTTCGCGATTTGGCTCGTGCAGATGGTCCTGGAGAGAATTCAGCTCGCCATCCATGGGCTCTAGTGTGGTGGATTTGAAGTTCCTAGCATTTTGGTGGCAGCCGCGTTTAGGAACTTCAAATCCGAAAACCACACTCGATACAACATATTGCTAGTGTGGCTATGAATCCGAAATTCGCTCACGGTCCCGCACCCAGATGTGGCGAATTTCGGATTCGCCACACTAGTTCAAAATCACCATTCAACGTCGCGGGCGACGGGGTGCGCGTCGCCGTCAGGCTCGCTCCCAAATCGGCGAGCGAGCGCATTCAAGGCCTCGTGCGGGATGCCGACGGCTCGGTCCGTCTGAAGGCCGCTGTCACGGCTGCGGCGGCGGACGGCAAAGCAAATGCGGCCCTCATAGCACTCCTCGCCAAGACCTGGGATGTTCCGAAATCGAACATCACGCTCGTCCAAGGGGCCGCCAGCAGGCGCAAATCCCTTCACCTCGCGGCAGAACCCAAGATGCTTCTCGAGCGGCTTGAGCGCTGGCTCAGCGAATTTACGGGACCCACGGAAAGGCATGGCTGACGCGAAAATAATCGACGGCAAGGCGTTCGCCGAGGCGCTACGTGCGAACATTGCAAAGGATGTGGCGGTACTCACGACCGCGCACAAGCTTACGCCCGGGCTCGCGGTGATTCTGGTCGGCGACAATCCGGCGAGCCGAGCCTATGTCGCCAGCAAGAAAAAGGCGACCGTCGAGGCTGGCATGCGCTCGATCGAGCGTTCGCTCCCCGCCTCGACGACCGAAGTGGCCTTGCTCTCAGAAATCGACCGCCTCAACGCCGATCGCGGCGTTCACGGCATCCTCGTGCAATTGCCGCTTCCGCGCCAAATCCGCGAGGCCGCGGTGATCGAAGCCCTCGACCCGCGTAAGGATGTCGACGGTTTCCATACGCGGAACGTGGGCCTGCTCTGGACCGGCGGCGACGGCTCGGTGCCGTGCACCCCGCTCGGCTGCCTCATGCTGCTCAAGGAAACCTTGGGCGATCTCGCCGGTGTGCGCGCGATCGTCGTGGGCCGTTCCAATATCGTGGGCAAGCCGCTTGCCAACCTTCTGTTGCGCGAGAGCTGCACGGTCACGATCGCCCATTCGCGCACGCGGGAACTCGCCCAAGAATGCCGTCGTGCCGACATCCTCGTGGCCGCCATCGGAAAGCCCGAGACCGTGCGAGGCGATTGGATCAAACCGGGTGCGACCGTGATCGATGTCGGCATCAACCGCGTGGCGACGGAAACGCCGGGAAAATCCCGCCTCGTCGGCGACGTGGCGTTTGCCGAGGCCGTCAAGGTCGCGGGCGCCATTACGCCCGTGCCCGGCGGCGTGGGACCGATGACGATCGCCTGCCTGCTGCGCAACACCCTCCACGCCGCGCGCCGGCAAGCGGGGGTCGAACCTTCGACCTAATAACCGCCGCGCGCCGGCGTCGACCGGTGCAATCCGATCGGGCAAGCCTCAGTCGCGCGCTTTCTTGAGCAAGCGCAAGCGAAGTGCGTTGAGCCGGATGAATCCGGCGGCGTCCCGCTGGTCATAGACCCGATCCTCTTCGAAGGTCACGTGTGCGAGGCTATAAAGCGAGTGCGGCGATTTGCGGCCGACCACGCGAACATGCCCCTTGTAGAGCTTCAGGCGCACGGTGCCCTCGACGCGCTCCTGGCTCTTGTCGATCGCTGCTTGGAGCATCTCGCGCTCGGGCGAAAACCAAAATCCATTATAGATCAACTCGGCATAGCGCGGCATGAGCTCGTCCTTGAGGTGCGCGCTGCCGCGATCGAGGCAGATGCTTTCGATCCCGCGATGGGCCTCATGGAGGATCGTGCCGCCAGGTGTCTCGTAAACGCCGCGCGACTTCATGCCGACGAAGCGGTTCTCGACGAGGTCGACGCGGCCGACGCCATGCTTGCCGCCAAGCTCGTTCAGCCGCACAAGCAGCTTGGCGGGCGACAAGCGCTCGCCGTTGACCGCAACCGCGTCTCCTCTCGCGAAGTCGATCTCGACATATTCGGGCCGGTCGGGTGCTTTCTCGGGCGGGACGGTGCGGCTATAGACAAACTCCTCCGGCTCATGCCAGGGATCCTCGAGCACTTTGCCTTCGGCCGAGATATGCAACATGTTGGCGTCGACCGAAAAAGGCGCTTCGCCGCGCTTGTCCTTCGAGATCGGTATCTGATGCTTCTCGGCATATTCGAGAAGCTTCGTGCGAGAGGTGAGATCCCATTCGCGCCAGGGCGCTATCACCTTGATATCGGGCTTAAGCGCATAGTAGGTGAGCTCGAATCGCACCTGGTCGTTGCCCTTGCCGGTGGCGCCATGGGCGACGGCGTCGGCCCCTGTCTTGTCGGCGATCTCGATCTGGCGTTTCGCGATCAGGGGTCGCGCGATCGACGTGCCGAGCAGGTAGACGCCTTCATAAAGAGCGTTGGCGCGGAACATCGGGAAGACGAAATCCCGCACGAACTCCTCGCGAAGATCGTCGATGAAGATCTCCTTCACACCCATGAGCTCGGCCTTGCGCCGTGCCGGCTCGAGCTCCTCGCCCTGGCCGAGATCGGCGGTAAAGGTCACCACCTCGCAGCGATAGGTGTCCTGCAGCCAGCGCAGGATGATCGAGGTATCGAGCCCGCCTGAATAGGCAAGCACCACCTTTTTTACATCATTGGCCATGGTTGGCTCCGCATCGAGGGTCCCGGAATGGCGCGGCAGTATAGGGATGTGCGCCCGGATCGCAACAGCGGCGGGCCGACTGGATCGGTGCAGGGAGGTGCGCAGCGCACTCTATTAAAGGGGAGGGTTCACATCGAGAAGCTTCGCCCGTTCGCTTGCCCGAGGTTTCTTGCTCTCCGATTTGAGTTGGCCGCAAGCGGCGGAGATGTCCCGTCCCCGTGGCGTGCGCACGGGTGCGTGGTAGCCGGCACTCATCACGATATCGGCGAATGTCTTGATCGTCGCATCGTCGGAGCACTCATACGGTGCGCCGGGCCAGGGGTTGAAGGGTATGAGATTCACTTTCGACGGGATGCCTCGGATAAGGCGCACCAGTTCCCGCGCGTCGCCAGGCGAATCGTTGACGCCCTTGAGCATGACGTATTCGAAGGTGATGCGGCGATTGGGATTGAGTGCGGCGTAGTCCCGGCAGGCGTCGAGCAATTCCGCGATCGGGTATTTCCTGTTGAGCGGGACGATCACGTCGCGCAACTCGTCGCGCACGGCATGGAGCGAGAGCGCCAGGTTGACTCGAAGTTCCTTTGCGCATCTGCGGATCTGGGGGACGACGCCAGAGGTCGAGAGCGTGATCTTGCGCCGCGAAATCGCGATGCCGTCGCCGTCCATCATGATGCGAAGCGCCTTGGCGACGTTGTCGAAATTATAAAGCGGCTCTCCCATTCCCATCATGACGATGTTCGAAATCATACGCCCGTCTTCGGGCGACGGCCACTCGCCGATCGCGTCCCGTGCGAGCATGAGCTGGCTGACGATTTCTCCGGCATCGAGATTTCGCACGAGCTTCATCGTGCCGGTGTGGCAGAATTTGCAAGTGAGCGTGCAGCCGACCTGGGACGAGACGCAAAGCGCACCTCGATCCTCCTCGGGAATGTGCACACTTTCGATCAGGTTGCCGTCGGCGAGCTTGACGAGCCACTTGCGGGTACCGTCGACCGAGTGCTGCGCGCGCGCAACCTCGGGGCGGGCCAGAACGTAGCGTTCGGCGAGTGTCGCCCGAAAAGATTTGGCGAGTGTCGTCATAGCCTCGAAGTCGACGACGCCGCGATTGTAGATCCAATGCCAAAGCTGGCGCGCGCGAAACCGCTCGGCGCCGAGGCTTGCCAGCTCGTCCTCGAGTTCCTCGCGTGAAAGCCCGATCAGGTTCCTTCGAGGCTCCCCGGCGGATGCATTCTCGACGGCAGCGCTCATCGCCTTATCATATAAGTGCTGCACCATCGGCGGTAAATGCCGCGGGGTACCCCGGCCCGTTCGCCGACCGCTGAATGCCGATCCCCGAATAGTTGATACGCTTCCTTGCCCTCACGGCTAAAAACCGGCCCAACGAACTCAATCGATTCGCCCGCATCTGCGGGGATGCATTGCGGCGGTACGGTCGACCCGCTGGTGTGGCGGATTTCGGATTCGCCACACTAGCTCTTCACGCCGCAGGCCTTGCTCGCGACCTGGTAGGCCTTTGCAAAACCGTTCAGAGAGTAACTGTCCTTGGTCTTGGTGCCCTTTTCCGTCACGGCCTCGACAACCGCATCCTTGCCGTTCTTGAAGGCTTCGACGACTTTCTCGTCGTCCTTCGACCAGGCCCGCTTGCCTTGGGTATAGAGCTTGAACTTGTCGCGCCCGACGGCGAGGTCGACTTCGCTGTCCTTTTTGTATTCGTAATCCGCGGCAATGCTGACCACGCCAAAGCTTTTCTGGGACGGCCAGTGGGAGACGAGGATATTCGTCTCGCCCAGTTTGCCTTGATGGCCCACGCTATTCTTGGGGAAGCTCGCGACGTAGCACGTATCGCCTTTGGCGTCTTTGTAGGTGAGCGCCTGCCAATCGCCGAACTCGCCGACAACCTTGGCCTTTTGGTCCGACGGTGGTGCCGTCGTTTTGTCCTGGGCTTTCGGCGCTTGGCCCTGCGGGGTTTGCTGCGCCGGCGCCGGTGCGGAGCTCAATCCGAATGCAAGTGCCACGGCGAAAGTGGCCGCGAGTGCGAGGAGACTTTTCTTTGACATCGTTCCATCACTCATGTGGTTTAGCGTCGTCATTCTAGTGTGGTGGATTCGAAGTTCCTATGATTTTGGTGACAGCCACGCTTAGGAACTTCAAATCCACCACACGAGAAGAGACGGCCGGCCGCGGAACAGCCTTATTCTACGATCGCCGGGACCTCGATGGACCTCTCACGTCACGCCGGCCCTGCGGCGGCGAAATATGGGCGCGCCATGAACCGGCGCGGGCAGAGGCTCAACCACTTGACCCGACGCGATCGGGCGGGCTGCGAATCGGCCGAGAGTTAGCAACCGGTCGTACATGACGACCGCACCGGCGAGTCCGAGGTTGAGGGAGAATTTCGTCGGAATTTTGACGACGTGGGCGCAACGCGCCAAAAGTTCGCCCGAAAGTCGTCCTCGTTCGGGCCCGAGCACATAGGCGGCCTGGCGCGGATGGGGAAAACTCGGCAGCTCGATCGCCTCGTCGAGGAGTTCGATCCCGACGAGGGCACATCCCTTGGGAAGCTCGAACGAGGCAACATCACCGTATTCGTGGAGCGGCACTTGCGAAGAAGTCTTGGATGTATCGCTTCGCTCGCCTTCCCGGCGGCTGTATTTGGCGCCGATCGTGAAGATGAAGCTTGCTCCGAAGGCATGGGCCGTGCGCCAAAGACTGCCCAGATTCATGGGTTTGGAAATGCCCTCGACGCCGATGCCGAAATACCCGCGCATGGGGACACCTTGCACGGCACCCCACGGCAAGGCAAGGTGCTTGGCGGAAGGCGGTCGCCTGGACCCGAGCGGATGGGCAAGAACCCCCTCGATGAGGGCCAAGAGGCGTCCGCTCGCCTGTGGCGGTCGGTCCGGATCGCCGCTCGACGGACAACAATACCGGCCGAGAAGCCGAGAGGAGCTTTCGCACATGAGGCCATCTCCCTCCGAAACGATCCGCGTGCAAGTTGAGGCGAACCCGGTCCTCGTCACAATCGTCCGCGGAGCGGCCATTGAGAGCCGCCACCGCGGTGCCGCCGCCGTGGTCGACGCGCACGGCAAGATCGTCCACGCCTGGGGCGACGTCGAGCAGGCCGTCTTTCCCCGCTCGGCGATCAAGCCGCTTCAGGCAATCGCGGTCATCGAGACCGGTGCTGCCGACGCTTTCGGGCTCAGTGACGCGGAACTCGCGTTGACATGCGCCTCTCATAGCGGCGAGCCCAAGCATGCCGATATGGTGAAGTCCTGGCTGGAGCGGATCGGACTGGGCGTCGAGCATCTCGAATGCGGCGCACACCCGCCCTATTATGCGCCGGCGCACGAAGCGATGATCCGGGATGGCCGGAAACCGACTGCCGCGCACAACAATTGCTCTGGAAAGCATTCGGGGATGCTTTCCGCCTCGCGCCACATGGGTGAAGCGACGAAGGGCTACATCAAGCTCGATCATCCCGCACAGCGGCGCTGGATGAAAACAGTCGGCGAATTGTGCGGTGTCGATCTCGGCCGCGCACCCATGGGGATCGACGGGTGCAGCATCCCGACCGTGGCCATTCCCATCGTCGCGATGGCGCGCGGCATGGCGAGGCTGGCGAGCCAGGCCGGCCTTCATGCGGAGCGAGTCGCCGCTGCAAGGCGCGTCGTCGCCGCCGCGACCGGGCACCCGGACCTTGTCGCGGGGACCGGTCGCTTCAATACCGTGGTGATGGAGGGGTTGAGCGGACGGGTTCTATTAAAGGGTGGGGCTGAAGGCGTCTATTGCGCGGCGATTCCAAGCCTCGGGTTCGGCATCGCGCTCAAGATAGACGATGGCGCCGGTCGCGCTGCCGAGGTCGCGACGGCAGCAATTCTGCGGCATGTGGGTGCGATCGACGATACGAACTGGACCGCGCTGGCGGATGCCTGTCGGCCCAAGATCAGCAACTGGAACCACTTCGAGGTGGGCGAGATCAGGGCGGCGAACGGCTGGCTCGCCGGTTAGCCGACCTTCAAAAAGGCGGGGGTTCCGCGATGAAAGCTGTCCTGTGCAAGGCTTGGGGCGATCCGGGGTCGCTCGATTTCGGGGAGGTCCCGGCACCGGCCCTCAAGCCCGGCCACATCCGCATTGCGGTTCACGGCGCCGGGATCAACTTCGCCGATACGCTCATGATCGCGGGCAAGTACCAGGAAAAGCCGGACTTCCCGTTCAGCCCGGGCTTGGAAGTTGCCGGCGTGGTGAGCGAAGCGGCACCCGAAGTGACGCATCTCAAGGCAGGCGATCGGGTGATGGCCTACACCGGCCACGGCGGCTTTGCCGAAGAAGCGGTTGTACCCGCGGTCCAGGCCTTCGTCGTTCCAAAGACCATGGACCTCGTGACCGCGGCGGGCTTTCCCGTCGCTTACGGCACCTCTCACGTGGCACTCGCCTATCGCGCCAATCTACGGCCCGGCGAAACGCTCCTTGTCAATGGCGCCTCGAGCGGGGTCGGCCTTACCGCCGTCGAGATCGGCAAGGTGATCGGCGCCACGGTGATTGCGACCGCCGGCTCGCCGGAAAAGCTCGAGGTGGCCCGCAAGGCGGGCGCCGATCACGGGATCGACTATTCCCGCGAGGACATCCGGGAACGCGTTAAGGCGATCACGGAGGGCAGGGGTGCGGACGTGATCTACGACCCCGTGGGCGGTGACGTGTTCGATGCCTCCTTGCGTTCGATTGCATGGGATGGCCGGCTCGTCGTGATCGGTTTTGCGTCCGGCCGAATCGCCCAGGCGCCGACCAATTACATCCTCATCAAGAATTGTGCGGTGATCGGGGTGCTTTGGGGTGCGAGCGTGCGCCGCGATCCAGCACTCGCACGCAAGAGCTATGACGAACTCTTCCGCTGGTACGAAGAAGGCAAGCTCAGGCCCCTCGTCTCGCGCACGATCCCGCTCGCAGAAGCGGGCGAAGCCTTGAGCCTCATGATGGCGCGAAAAATCACCGGCAAAGTCGTGCTGACGACAGGCCACACCTGATGACACTGGCGTTCAGCCGGGCGTGTGCGACAGCTTGCCGCGATTTATCTCTCTGAAGCCGCATGCGTCGCCGCTCGCTCGTCGCGAAAATCGTAGTCGCGCACGACTGCTGCAACACGGATGCGGAAATGCTTGAAAATGCCGCCCTTGCCGCGTGCCTGGGCCATCTGATGCTCGGCGTGGCCGCGCCAGATCTTGATCGCGGCCTCGTCGCGCCAGGTCGAGAGCGAGAGATATTTTCCCCTTTCGGTCAGGCTTTCGAAACGTTCGACCGAGACGAAGCCGTCGATCTTCTGAAGCTCCGATGCGAGCTCCTTCGCCAAGTCGAAATATTCGTGCGCGCGCCCTTCATTCGGGATCACCTCGAACACGACCACATGCATCGCAGCACCCCCTCTTCGCGCGTAAGGCCGCGATGATGCGTGTCCGGCACTCGCCTCGCAATGCAATTCTCCTCATCGAGTTCCTCTGTCGACATCGCTCATCGGAACTCCGAGGAGGATTGCACGCGAGGTGGAACCGCGAATTCATCTGCGCCAGAAGGGTTTGGCGTACTCGTGATAGGCTTCGCTCTGACCGAGGCCGATATCCTTCAATCCCTCCTCACCGAGGCTCATCAGTTCCCGCCTCTGGCGTGCACGCTCCCGCCAAAGATGGATTTGATGGGCAAGGGCCTGGGAGAGCTGAACGAGTCCGACGCGGATCTCGTGGCCTCCATGCCTGCCGCGGGGCTCCCGGCCTCCCGCAGCGCTCGACAGCTCCATGCTGATCTGGTTCATATCTGTTTTCCTCACAGGTTTCGGAAAGACTATTGGTTCTTTCCCGCATTGAAATTCATCTCGTGACTATTGATTTATGCCGTATTGCCCTTGCAAACAATCGATTACTTCTAATATAATACGTGAGATAAAATCACGTGAATGGAGGGACACGTGGCCCGCCGCCTTCCCCCGCTCAAGGCCCTGCCGGACTTCGAGGCCGCGGCCCGGCATCTGAGCTTCACCAAGGCCGCGGACGAGCTGCACGTCACCCATGGCGCCGTAAGCCGACAGGTGAAATCGCTCGAGGACTTTCTCGGTGTACAGCTTTTCCGCCGCCTCAACCGAGCACTTCGGCTGACCGATGAGGGCCAGGCCTACCTCTCGACCGTGCGTACGCTGCTCGAGGGGCTCGCAGAGGCGACCGACAGGATCCGCAAACGCGATGAGCAAGGCGGGCTCGTGGTCAGCACGACAATGTCATTCACGATCAAGTGGCTGGTGCCGCGCCTTGCCCGCTTTCGCGAGCGGCATCCGGAGATCGATGTACGCGTGCAGGCGGAAGACCAGGTCGTCGATTTCGTGCGCGACGGCGTCGATATCGGCATCCGGTATGGCCGCGGTGAATATCCGGGCCTCAAGTCGGACCGCCTCATGAGGGACGATTTCGTGCCTGTCTGCAGCCCGGCACTCCTCGATGGTGAGCATCCGCTGCGCCAGCCGAGCGATCTCAAATATCACGCCTTGCTTCACGAGATGGGGACCCAGATCGATTGGCGCACCTGGCTGATGGCGGCAGGGGTCGAAGGGGTCGATCCGTCGCGCGGACCCGTCTACAGCCATTCAAGCCTGATCATCCAGGCCGCGATCAACGGCGAAGGCGTCGCCCTCGGCCGGACGGCCCTCATCATGGAGGATCTGGCCGCCGGCCGTCTTGTCGTCCCATTCGATATCACGCTCAAGGCCGAGTACGCGTATTACGTCGTCTACCCGCCCCGTGCGATCGAACGCGCCAAAGTCCGCGCCTTTCGCGATTGGCTGCTCGAGGAGGCCGCGGCGGAGCAATCCCTGGCGGCAGTGGTGAGGGCGTAAGGGCCTCACCCTTCGAGACGGCGCTGCGCACCTCCTCAGGGTGAGGACTTCATTCTTACAAATAATCAACTTCATGGTGAGGAGGCCGCCGACGCGCTCCGCGCGTTTTCTTCCGCGTCACGCATAGAGGCGGCCGTCTCGAACCATGAAGGGGGCCGCGGAAACGACGAATGCGGCTAGCGGAGCACTTTCTTGATCCGCGCCATGGCTTCCTCGAGAAGGGAAGGTGCTTGGGCGAAGCAAAGCCGAAGATGGCCCTCCCCGCCGGCACCGAAGGCGGAGCCCGGTGCGAGGCCGACGCCGGCCTCCCGCACGAGGCGTTGCGCCATCGCCAGGCTGTCGGACATGTCCGCGACCTCGAAGAAGGCATAAAAGGCGGCATCGGGCGGAATGAAGCGAACACGGGGAATTTCGGCAAGATGATCGGCGACGATATCCCGGCCGGCACGGCAGCGCGCCACCATTTCCTTGACGAACGGCTCGCCCTTCCGGAGGGCCGTGGCGGCTGCCGGTTGAAGAAAGGTCGGCACGCCGCTCGTGTTGTAGCCGACCAGCTCGCCGATGATGTCGCCGAGTGGGGCGGGTGCCGTGATCCAGCCCATGCGCCAGCCGGTCATCGCCCATGCCTTCGAGAAGGTATTGGCGATGAACACCGGATCGCCGGGTTCGGCGATTTCAAGGAAAGACGGGGCCGTATTCGAGTTGTAGACAAGCCGATGGTAAACCTCGTCCGCCAGGATCCAGATGTTCCGCTCGCGGCAGAAATCGAGCAGCGCCTTTTGTTCCTCGCGCGTCATCATCCAGCCCGTGGGGTTGTTGGGCGAGTTGATGAAGAACATGCGCGTGTCCTGGTCGGCGGCGTCGAGGAGCTTGTTGAGGTCGAGCTTCCAGCGACCTTGCTCCTGGTCGAGTACGACTTGGCGCAGCTCCGCACCCATGATGTGAACGGTCGCACTCCCGTTCGGCCAAGCGGGCGAAACGGTCACCACGTTGTCGCCCTTCTCGACCACGAGCTCCATGAGCACCATGATCGCGTTCATTCCCGCGGCCGTGATCGTCACGCGATCCATGTCGATTTTGCGGCCGTATAGGCCCGACATGTAATCGGCGAGGGCCTGGCGCAGGTCCGGTATCCCCCGCTTGTGAGTGTAGAAGGTCTCACCCCGATCGATCGCCGCCTTGGCGGCCTCGCGGATGAATTCGGGCGTGGTCACGTCCGACTCGCCATACCAGAGCGGGATCACGCGCGGATCGCCGAGGGCGAGCTTCGAAACTTCGCTGATCCGCTGCGGCTCAAGGGCCGAAATATCCGCACGGATCCGTCCGGCCAGGCGCTCCGCCTTGCCGAAGATTTTGGTCAGAATCTGGTTCAACGCTTGAGCTCCGGGATTTCCTTGAAGAGTTCGAGGGCTTCGGGATTGGCGAGGGCTTCGATGTTCTTGACTGACCGGCCGTGGACCACATCGCGCACGGCGAGTTCGACGATCTTGCCGGATTTCGTGCGCGGAATGTCATGAACCTGGACGATCTTCGCCGGGACGTGCCGTGGCGTGGTGTTTCTCTTGATCTGCGCCTTGATCTTGTCGATGAGCACCGCATCGAGCTTGAGGTCGTCGTGCAGTTTGACGAAAAGGACGACGCGCACGTCGCCGTCCCAGTCCTGCCCGATCACGATGCTTTCGACCACCTCGTCGAGCTGCTCGACCTGCCGGTAGATTTCGGCCGTGCCGATGCGCACGCCTCCCGGCTTGAGCGTGGCGTCCGAGCGGCCGTAAATGACGATCCCGCCATGCTCGGTCACCATGCACCAGTCGCCGTGACACCACACGCCGGGAAATTTCTCAAAATAGGCGGCGTGATATTTCTTGTCGCCGGGATCGTCCCAGAAGCCGACCGGCATCGACGGAAATGGTTTCGTGCAAACAAGCTCGCCCTTCTCGCCCTCGACCGCTTTACCGTCTTCGTCGAAGACCTCGACGGCCAAACCGAGCAGAGGCCCTTGGATTTCGCCGCGCCAGACTGGGCCGATTGGATTGCCGCCGACGAAGCACGCGACGATGTCGGTGCCGCCCGACACCGAGGCGAGGTGCACATCCTTTTTGACATAATTATAGACGTAATCGAAACCTTCGGGGACGAGTGGCGAGCCGGTCGAGCCGATTGCGCGCACCGTCGCGAGACTGTGGGTCTTGATCGGCTCGAGTTTGGCTTTGTGGCACGCATCGATGTACTTGGCCGAGGTGCCGAAAAAATTCATCCCGGTCGCATCCGCGAAATCGAAAACGACATTGCCGTCCGGATAAAACGGCGAGCCGTCATAGAGGAGAAGGGTGGCTTCGGCCGCGAGTGCCGAGACGAGCCAGTTCCACATCATCCAACCGCAGGTCGTGAACCAAAAGACCCGATCGCCCGGCCTGATGTCGCAATGGAGCTTGTGCTCCTTGAGGTGCGTGAGGAGAACGCCCCCGGCACCGTGGACGATGCATTTGGGCACACCCGTCGTTCCCGAAGAATAGAGAATATAGATCGGATGATTGAAGGGCAGCCGGCGGAACGCGATATCGCGCGGCTTGTAGTCGGATACGAAGTCGCCCATCGGCACGCCATTGCGGATGCCGCGGAGCGTGGGGGATGCGGACGCGTAGGGTACGACAACGACGCGCTCGAGCGTCGGCATCCCTGCGGCGATCTCGCTGAGGCGCTCGAGGCAGTCGTGGGTCTTCCCGTTATAGTGGTAGCCGTCGACCGCGAGCAGCACTTTCGGCTTGATCTGCCCGAAGCGATCGAGCACCCCCCGGACCCCGAAATCGGGTGAACTCGACGACCAGATGGCGCCGAGGCTCGTCGCCGCGAGCATGGCGATGACGGTCTCCGGCATGTTGGGAAGCCAGCCCGCAACACGGTCGCCCACCCCGACCCCCTGAGCCTCGAGCGCCTGGGCAAGGCGCGAGACCGCGTCATAAAGTTCGGCCCAGCTCAATGTGCGGCGCGCCTTGTCCTCGCCCCAGAAGACGATGGCGGGGCTTTTATCGCGCCGGCGAAGGAGATTTTCGGCGAAATTGAGCCGTGCCTGGGGGAAGAAGTGCACACCCGGCATTTTCCCGGGATTTTCGATTGTCACCTCGCCACGCGTTTCGGCGATCACCCCCGCGAAATCCCATGTCGACAGCCAGAATTTCTCCATCTCCTCGATCGAGAAGCGATGGAGGGATGCGTAATCCGTAGCCTTGACACCCCAATCCGCCTCGATCCTTGACATGAAGGCGCGCAGGTTGCTCCTGGCGATGCGCTCGGCATCCGGCCGCCAAAGGGGAGCATCAGCCCCTTCGGACCGGTTCTCTCGGGATTGGTGCCGGCGACGTGGCTCGGCCATTGTTTGCTCCGTCAGTTGGTTACCATTCGGGCCTTCAACGGCGTCGGGGATAGCTATACGCCGAGAGAAAGCATGGGTGGAAGAGGCTCGGCACCAAGCTCGACGCATGGCAGGTATGGCCAGCCGATAGCAAATCCGCATCCTCGGGGCGAGGCGGCTTGACGCCTTACCCGATCGCCCTCGCCACTCGGCGCGCCGTCTGCTAAGGAAATGTGCCTCGGCTGCGAACCGGACAACCCTTGGCAACTCGTGTGGCGAATCCGAAATTCGCCACATCGGGGGGCGGGACCGGGAGCGATTTCGGCACACCAGGAGGTTCTGGACATGGATCTGCGCGGACAAGCGGCACTTGTCACGGGTGGCGGCTCAGGGCTCGGTGCGGAAACCGCGCGCCATTTTGCGAAGGCCGATGCGAAAGTCGCGGTACTCGACCTGAACATGGAGGGTGCGGAGCAAGTCGCCCGCGAAATCGGCGGGCTTGCGGTCCGCTGCGACGTGTCCGACGCGAAAAGCGGCGAGGCCGCGGTGGCCGCCGCACGCGCGAAACACGGGACGGCGCGCATTCTCGTGAATTGCGCCGGAATCGGCCCTGCAGCACGCATCGTCGGCAAGGAAGGGCCAATGCCGCTCGATCAATTCTCGAAGGTGATCGCGGTCAACCTGATCGGCAGCTTCAACATGATGCGTCTTGCGGTGGCGGGCATGCTGACGCTCGACCCGCTCGCCGAGGGCGAGCGGGGCGTCGTCATCTCGACAGCCTCCGTCGCCGCCTATGAAGGGCAAATCGGGCAGGCCGCCTATTCGGCATCGAAGGGCGGCATCGTCGCCTTGACGCTTCCGGCGGCGCGAGAGTTCGCACGCTCCGGAATCCGCGTGCTTGCGATAGCACCCGGCCTGATCGCCACGCCGCTTCTTCTCGGCATGCCGCAACAGGTCCAGGAGAGCCTTGCCTCGCAAGTTCCCTTTCCAAGCCGCTTCGGCCGGCCGGATGAGTTCGCGCGGCTCTGCCTCCACATCATCGACAACGTGATGCTCAACGGCGAAGTCATCCGTCTCGATGGCGCAATGCGCATGCAGGCGAAATAGGGCTCCCTGCCGTGAAGGCCAAATTCGCGACCGCCCCTACGCTCGACGACCTCGAGGCGATCGGGCGGGAGGCCCTCAAGACGATACCCGAGACGCTGAGCCGGCATGTAAAGAATGTCGTCCTGCGCGTCGAGGATTTTCCCGACGAAGAGACCGAACGCGAGATGGGTCTGGAGAGTCCGTTCGAGCTGCTCGGCCTTTACCGCGGCGTGTCCCTCAACCGCAAAAGTGTATCCGACATGCCCCACGGCATCGACATGGTCTTCCTTTATCGTCGCCCGCTTCTCGATTATTGGTGCGAGACCGGCGAGGACCTGCACCATCTCGTGCGCCACGTCTTGATCCACGAGATCGGGCACCATTTCGGTTTCAGCGACGAGGACATGGAGGAAATCGAGGAGAGTTGACCGACCTCACGCGGCCTCGGCGGTCCTTCCGTTGGCCCTGGGGGTACCCGTGTAACGCTCGAGACCCAGCGCCTCCGCCGGATGTTCGGGCTGGCGGCCAAGGAGGAGATCGACAAGGATTCGGCTCGAGCCTGCCGACATCGTCCACCCCATATGGCCCTGTCCCGTGTTGAGCCAGAGATTCTCCAGCGGCGAGCGGCCGACGATCGGCGGTCCGTCGGGCGTCATGGGCCTGAGGCAGGCCCAATATTGCGGCTTGGAGAAATCGACCCCTTTCGGGAAAAGCTCCCGTGCAACCGCCAGCATGGAATTGAAATCGTCGGGTTTGTGGCTATTGTCGTAGCCGGAAAAATCGGCCGTGGCGGTCATGCGCAGCCGATCGCCCATTCCGCAATAAGCGACGAGAGAACCCTCGTCGACCCCGCCCACGGTCGGGGATAGGGCTGGATCGATCGGAAGCGTCAAGGAGAAGCCCTTGACCGGATAGACCGGCACTTCGATGCCGGCGGAGCGCGCGATGATCGAGCTGAAGCTTCCGAGCGACAGCACGTAGGCGTCCCCAGTCAAGGGCCCTTTGTCGGTCGAGACGGCGGAGACGCGCCCTCCTTTGGTCTCCAAGCCGCGAATCGCGGTGCCGAGGCGGAATTCAACGCCCAGACGCCGGCAGGCCTCGGCGAGTTGCACGGCGTAGGTGCGGCAATCCCCGCTGCCATCGGTCGGGCAATAGACCGCACCGGCAAGCTTGGCCGCGATCGGCGCCAAGGCCGGCTCGATTTCGACAGCGCGCTTGGCGTCGATGACCTCGACGGCATGGCCGTGCTCCTTCATCAAGGTCATGTTCTTGACCCCTTGTTCGAAATGCGCGGGGTCGCGGTAGAAAAACAGGAGCCCCTTCTTGAATTGGGAATACCGAAGTCCTTCTGCTGCCGCGATCTCTTCGAGCTTCTGCTGGCTGAAGCGGCAGAGCCGAAGTTTGACGAGCGTGTTGGCGCGGGCACTTTCCGCCGAGCAGGCACGCAGGAACTTTATTCCCCAGATCCAGAATCGCGGATCGAGGTTGAAGTGGAAGCGGTAGGCAAGATCGTCACGCCAGATCGATTGCAGCAGGAGCTTCGGCGCACGAGGCGAATTCCAGGTGAACGAGTGGCCGGGTGCGATGAGGCCCGCATTCGCGTAGCTCGTCTCTCCCGCGGCTTCGCCTTGACGATCGAGCACCACGACATCGTGACCGGCTTTGGCGAGGTAATAGGCGGTCGTGACTCCGACAATGCCGGCACCCATGACGATCGTCTTCATTCTCGCCCTCCCTGTCGCTGTGGCACTTCGGCCGTCTTCGGACGCGCTTGCAGCCGTGCGATGCTACGCGATGATCGGCACCTTGCAAAGGCCAGGGCAACCGTTGGCGAGGTGCGAGCGTAATGCTTTCCCGCCCCGGCGGTCGCCAAACCATCGATTCGGAGGCGTCCGGCCTATGGCAAAATAAGGCAAAGTGCTCAACGCAAACGCGTTGGCTTGAAGATTGGCAAGTGGAGGTGGGTGCGTGACGGAACGCGGCACATTATTCTTGATCGTGGGCCCGAGCGGGGCGGGCAAGGACTCGCTCATTGCGGCAGCGCGCGCCACCCTGGCCGAGGACCCGGACTTTATCTTCCCGCGCCGGCATATCACTCGGCCCGAGGCGGCCGGCGGGGAAGACCATATCGAGGTTTCCCCCGCCGTCTTCGAGACCGCCAAGCGAGGCGGCGCCTATAGCCTTACTTGGCGAAGTCATGGCCTATCCTACGGAATACCCGTGGGCATCGAGGAGGCGCTGGCGGACGGTTGCTCGGTCGTCATCAATGTCTCGCGATCGGTCCTCGAGGAGGCGCGCCGGCGCTATCAACCGTTATGGATCATCGTGGTAACGGCGCCCTGGCACGTGCTGTCGGAACGGCTCTCCCGCCGCGGTCGGGAGACCGCCGCCGACATCGCGGCGCGCATTGCGCGAGCGGGCGACGATTCGCCGTCCGGCCCCGACGTGGTGACGATCGAAAATGCCGGGGAACTTGCGGAGGCGGTAAAAAAATTTATCGCAGCCCTCTGCGACGGCCGCCGGCGCTGATCGCGGATTTTTTAAAACGATATGTTTCGCTTTCCATCCGTTCTCGCAGCCAAGCCGTAAGGATTTCGGCCGGGACCGGCGGAGAGACGAGATAGCCCTGGATGGCGCCGCACCCCGCCTTGCGAAGAAAGTCGTATTGCATCGCCGTCTCGACGCCTTCGGCGACAGTTCGAAGGCCGAGGCTGCGCCCAAGCCCGATGACCGCCGTGACGACCGCGGTGTCCCACGCCTCCTTCTCGATGTTTTGCACGAAACTCCGGTCGATCTTGAGGGTGTCCACCGGAAACCGCTTAATCGAGCCGAGCGGGAAATGGCCCGATCCGAAATCGTCGATAGCAACGCGTACGCCGACTGCGATCAATGCCGAGAGATCGGCGTTGTCGAGCTCTGCGGCGGCGCTGAAGGTCGTGTCGGCCAATTCGATCTCGAGCGCCTCCGGCTCCAAGTTGTAGTCCCTGAGGACTCGCATGATCGTATCGCTCGGCGCGTGCCGCATGATCTCGCGCGCTGAAAGGTTGACCGCGAGCCTGCCGGGCGCCAAGCCCATCTCCCGCCATTCTGCGAATTGAGCGCAAGCTGTGCCGAGAACCCATTCTCCTATCGGTCCGATCAACCCGCTTTGCTCGGCGAGGAACAGGAATCGCTCAGGCATGACGACGCCCATCTCGGGATGGCGCCAGCGCACCAGAGCCTCAACGCCAACCACATCGCCGGACGCGGGATCGATCTGAGGCTGATAGTGGAGCATGAGCTCGTCGCGCTCGAGCGTGCGGCGAAGCGAGCGTTCCATGATGAGCCGTTCGGCAGCCTCGGCCGTCATCTCCCGGGTGAAGAAATGATAACCGCCCCTGCCCGATTGCTTGGCGCGATACATGGCGGCGTCGGCGTGGCGCAGCAGTGCATTCGGCTCCCAGCCGCAACCCGGGTAGAGCGCAATACCCACGCTCGCCGAGATCGAAATGTCCCGACCCGAGATCGAGGCGGGGGCTTTGATCGCGTCCAATACCTTGTCGGCGATGCGCGCGATGTCGTGGCTGCTTGCGATCCCTTCGAGAACGATCGCGAATTCGTCGCCACCGAGCCGCGCCACCGTGTCCGTGGCGCGGACGACCGTGCCGAGGCGGAGTGCAACGAGGCGCAGGAGTTCGTCCCCGATCGCATGACCGAAGGCGTCGTTGATCGGTTTGAATCCGTCGAGGTCGACGAACAGGATCGCAACTTCCTTGTTGGTGCGCCGTGCGCGCGCGATTGCGCGATTGAGGCGGTGAAGGAACGTCGGACGATTGACAAGGCCGGTGAGCGGATCGTGGGCGGCGAGTTGTGAAAGCCGCCTTTCCGTGCGAATGCGCTCGAGGGCGAAGCGAACGGTGCGCAATAGCGTTTCGTCCGCGACACCGCGTGCGACGCAGTCCTGCGCACCCGCCTGAAGATAAGCGATCGCCGCGCGCTCATCGGTATCCGCGAGCACCACGACGACGGCGATGTCGGGTGCGACATCGCGCAAATGCGCAACCGTGGCCGGTCCCTCGGCGTCGGGCAAGCCGGGATCGAGCAGCACGGCGCAGCACCGCTCCTCATGAAGCGCGTCAAGGGCTGCAGCGACATTTTCGACGGCGACGCAGGCCGAGTGCGCTTGAGCGGCTGAGAGTCGGGCGGCAAACGCCGCTCCTTCGGGCATTGCGACAAGGATGCGGATCGTCTCGCTTTCGCCGCGTCGAACCATTCAATGGACCCTGATGCACCGCGCTTGGCCGAAGGACGGAGGTATCGGCGAAGTGGAAATACGCACGGTTCCCTTTCCCTGCACTGGCATTGTGCCAGCCATCTGAAAACAGAACGTTAAGGGAG
>DASPOR010000228.1 GCA_035625915.1 Alphaproteobacteria bacterium
TGCCGATTCCGAACCGCAGGCGCAATACGCGCTCTTCGCGCGGCGTGAGCGAGGCAAGCACTCGCGTGGTGATCTCGCGCAAATTCGACTGGATCGCCGCATCGATGGGCAGAATAGTGTCCTTGTCCTCGATGAAGTCGCCAAGGCGGGAGCCCTCCTCATCGCCGTACGGTGTCTCGAGGGACAAGGGCTCCTTGGCGATCTTGAGTGCCTTGCTCACCTTCTCCAGCGGCATGCGGAGTTTGTCAGCCAGCTCCTTGGGTGTCGGCTCGCAGCCGTTCTCGCTGAGAATCCGCCGGCGCGCGCGCGCGATCTTGTTGATCGTCTCGACCATGTGCACGGGAACGCGGATGGTGCGCGCCTGATCCGTAGCCGAGCGGGTGATCGCTTGCCGGATCCACCAGGTGGCGTAGGTCGCGAACTTATAGCCGCGCCGGTACTCAAACTTGTCGACGGCCTTCAACAGGCCGATATTACCTTCTTGGATGAGATCGAGGAACTGCAGGCCGCGGTTGGCGTATTTTTTTGCGATCGAGATGACTAGCCGCAAATTCGCTTCCACCATCTCCTTCTTGGCCTGGCGGGCCTCGCGGTCACCCTTTTGCACCATCAGCACGACCTTGCGAAACTCGCCAATATCGAGCCCCGTTTCGCTGGCGAGCCTTTGGATTTCCGACCGGATACTCTTGATGTGGTCGTCGTTCGCCGTGACAAAGTTCTTCCAGCCGTGCGTGGAGAGCTTCGATACTCGGCCGAGCCACCGCGGGTCGAGTTCGGAGCCCAGGTAGTTCTCCAGGAAATCCTGGCGCGCAATGTGGTGGCTCTCCGCGAGCCGCATCAGGCGGCCCTCATGGGTGACGAGGCGCTTGTTAATGTCATAGAGCTGCTCAACGAGCGCGTCGATAAGCGCTTGGTTGAGGCGCAGCGACTTTACCTCGGCGATGATTTCTTTCTTCAGCTTCTTATATTTACGCTCCTCTACAGAGGAGAGCTTCTCGTTGTGCAGCTTGTAGCGAATCTCCTGCAGACGGCACAGCAGCATGAACCTGTCGGCGATTGCGCCGAAAGTCTCGAGCACCTTCGGCTTAAGCTCAACCTCGATCTCGGCGAGCGATATAGAGCTATCGAGGTCCTCCTCGTCGATGTCGCTTTCGTCGAGCGCGCCTTGCGGCGGCTCCGCGCCGTCGGCGATTTGCGGCTCTTGCCTGAATGGCGTTGCGGCTCGTGTCGGGGAAGGCGGTACATCGAGCTGCAGCGACGCGACTTGCAGGAACGGGGTCGCGGCGGCGTGCGCGGCCGGTGGTGCCACGACGCCCGGAACGCCAGCCGAAATCGCCTGGGCGTGAGGGCCAAAATAGGTCGCCTCGATGTCGATGATGTCGCGCAGGAAGACCTTGCCGTCGTTAAGCTCGTCGCGCCAGATGATAATGGCCTGGAAGGTCAGCGGGCTCTCGCACAAACCAGCGATCATCGCCTCGCGGCCGGCTTCGATGCGCTTGGCGATCGCGATCTCGTCCTCGCGCGAGAGCAGTTCGACCGAGCTGATCTCCCGCAGATAGATGCGCACGGGATCGTCTGTGCGCTCGGACGGTTCTACCTTCTCGACTTTGGTCGGTGTCGCCCGCCGCACCTCGACAAGTTGGCCGCCCTCACTCTCCTCCTGTCCGGGCTCATCGTGCTCCTCGGCCTCTTCCTCCAATTCGGCTTCCTCAGATTCCACGATGTTAATGCCTGCGTCGTTGAGCGTCGCAAGAATGTCCTCGATCTGCTCAGAATTGACCTCATCCGGAGGGAGTGCCAAGTTGATGTGCTTGTCAGTCACGTAGCCGCGCGTCTTGGCGGCCTTGATCATCTCGTGGACGGCGGCGTCTGACAAATCGAACAGCGGCAGCAGGACATCTGGCGTTTTGAGGGGTTGTTTCTCCTGCGCCTCTTTCTTAGCGTCCGGTGGCGTCACCTTGGTCTTGTTTGCCATGCGTACCTTTCGCGCCGGCGCCCAGGGAAGTCGGCCCCCCGTCCGTCATATTAAGCGGTCCCGAATGAACTAGGGTAGAGAAAGTCCAATTGCTCGAATCCCACTGGTTCTTTTTCGATTTGCGGATGGCGCAACCAGCACCGCCGCTGTCGCAGATAGGCAACGGATATTGCGGACTACGCAAGGCGCCCTGCAATATGGGTGGTGGCTAACAGGATTCTCTGAGTTCGTGGCCATGAAAATCATTATGCACCTTGGCTGAAAATCTGCCATCATAATTGGACTCCACGCCCAAAAGTGCGCACTACCCGCGGTTGACGGACAGCAAGGAAGGCCAGCGGTCGTCATTCGAAGAAGTACGCTCGATTGCTTGTTCGGCGACGAGAACCCAATGCGAGCTTCGCAAGCTCGCCGCCAGAGGATCTCGCAAGATCTGGTTGGCAGACGCCCACGCCTGCTTTCAACGTTCCCTTCACCATCGCCAATGCAACGAAGGCGGGCCATGCGGCGAAGACGATCCGTGAGTCACCATGTCGAGCACGCCCAGCACGGCGTCGTCATCGATGAGAGCGTTAAACAGCGGAGAGCCGCTTACAACCCTTCGGTCCCCTGCCTCAAGCTCTCGGCGGGCGCCGTCGCCTCGGTGCCGCCCCCAGCGCGGGCGCGGCGCTATCGCAACGCATCGAGAG